>NZ_JBNNJZ010000310.1:0-9834 GCF_050270335.1 Streptomyces sp. NPDC059900 | reverse complement strand
TCCCCAACCCCGCCCCTTCCCGAAAACCCGCTCGGCGCAGGGGCCTTGTACGTACCGTCATCACCGGCTCCGCCGAGTTCGTCCTCAAACGCCGGACGGGCTATTCCAGCCCGGCCGGCGTTTGGGGCGGGATGGGGGAAAGCCCCGCAGGGACCGCCGTTACCCCTACCCGAACCGCTCGATGCGGATGCGGTCCACCGGCTGGCCCCCGGCCACCAGCAGGCGCGACGCGTGTTCGGCGAAGCCGTTCGAGCCGCAGATGTACGCCTCCCAGCCCCCTTCGGGCTGCCCCGCGCCGAGGAACGGCGCCAGGTGCTCGGCGTTCAGCCGGCCCTCCGTGCGGGTGAGGACGACCGTGGTCTCGTCCCCGTACTCGTCCGCGTAGATCAGATCCTCCGGCGTCCGCGCCGAGACGAGAAGCCGCAACGGCACCGGCCGCCCCGCCCCCCGCCAGTGCCGCAGCATCGACATCAGCGGAACCACGCCGGAGCCCGCCCCGAGGAGCAGCGCGGGGCGGTCGCCGGGCCACGCGAAGAACCCGGACAGCGGCCCCCGCACCTCCACCACGTCACCGACCCGGGCGACCGCGTGCAGATGCCCGGACACCTCGCCGCCCGGCACATGGTCCAGGGTCAGCTCGATCTCGCCGTGCTCGGCGGCGTCCCGCGGGGCCGAGGCGAGCGAGTAGTGGCGCTGTGCGACGTAGCCGTCGGGCGCCGTAAGCCGCAGCATCACGTGCTGGCCCGGCAGGTGTCCCTGCCAGTCGGCCACCTTCAGCCGGAACGTGGAGACCGTTCCGGCGGCGTTGTCGCGGCGGACCTCCACCACGGTCGCCCGCTGCCAGACGGAAGCCGCGCGATTGCTCACCGCGATCCGGCCGGGCACGGCGAACCGCGTCGGTGGCACGAAGGTGCCGTTCACGGACTCAGTCACCGGAGTAACGCTCCTCCCGCCAGGGATTTCCCCGGTGGTGATAGCCGTTCTGCTCCCAGAAGCCGGGCTCGTCGTGGTCCAGGAGCCGCAGCCCCGCCACCCACTTCGCGCTCTTCCAGAAGTAGAGGTGGGGGACGATCAGGCGGGCGGGGCCGCCGTGCTCGGGGGGCAGCGGGCCGTCCCCGTACTCCCAGACGATCCACGCCTTCCCGCCCGTCACGTCGGACAGCGGGAGGCTCGTGGTGTACCCCGTGTGCGAGTACGCGACGACGTGCGTGGCCTCCGGGCGGGGCCCGGCGGCGGTCAGGAACGCGTCCAGGCTCGCCCCGCCGAAGCGCACCCCGAACTTGGACCAGCTGGTCACGCAGTGGATGTCGCCGCGGTACTCCGACGCGGGCAGCGCGTGCGCCTCGTCCCACGTCCAGGTGTGCGGCGACGTGACGAGCCCGTCCACGCGGAACGTCCACTCCGCCGCCGTGAGCCCGGGCGTCACCTCGGCGGACAGGACGGGCCAGCCGTCCGCCGCGTCGTACTGCCCGGGAGGCAGCCGGGGGTCGCGGTCGGCGGCTCGGGCGCGGCCGGTGAAGCCGCGGGTGGGTTCGATGGTCATGCCGTGCTCGGCGGTCATACGGTGCTTGCCACTTCGGAGGTGCTTGTCGTGTTCGCCGGGGCGGGCGCCGCAGAGGCCGCCGCGTCCCGCAGGGCGCGCAGCGCTCGCTGCTCGTCCAGTGTCTCCAGCGTACGGTCCCGCATCAGGACACGGCCGTCGACGACCGTGTCCCTGACGTCGGACGACGCCGCCGCGTACGCCAGCATCGACCACGGATCGTGCCGCGGCGTGAGATGGGGGCGCGACAGGTCGAGGACGATCAGGTCGGCGCGCTTGCCGGGCTCCAGGGAGCCCAGCTGGTCGCCGAGGCCCAGCGCCCGGGCGGATTCGATGGTCGCCATCCGCACGGCCTGCTCGGCGCCGACCGCCGTCGGATCGCCGCCCGCCTTGTGCACGAGGGCCGCGAGCTTCACCGCGCCGAGGAGGTCCAGCGTGTTGGAACTCACCGCGCCGTCCGTGCCCAGACCCACCGTGACGCCCGCGTCCAGGAGGTCGGGGACGCGCGCGATGCCGCAGCCCAGCTTCAGGTTCGACACCGGGCAGTGCGCGATCGCCGTACCGGTGCGGGCGATGGCCCCGATCTCCGCGTCCGTGAGGTCGACCGCGTGCGCGAGCAGCGTGTCCGGGCCGAGCACGCCCAGCGAGTCGAGCAGCTCCACGGGACGCATGCCGTGCTGCGCGGTGACCATCTCCACCTCGCCCGCGTTCTCGGCGGCGTGGATGTGCAGCAGGGCGCCGTGCTCGCGGGCCAGCGCGCTGATCGCCGTCAGCTGGCCGGGATCCAGGGTGTACGCCGAGTGCGCGAAGACCACCGGACGGGTGCCCGGCGCCGGGGTGCGGGCGGCCAGGTCCGCCGCAGCCCAGCCCAGCCGGTCGGCGTAGGGGCGGCCGTCCGGTGGGCCCGGTACGTCCATGAATGTGGGGCCCGTCAGGAGGCGCCACCCCGCGTCGCGGGCCACCGCCTCGGCCGCCTCGTGGAACCAGTACATGTCGAGCGCCGCGGTGACCCCGCCCCGTACGGACTCGGCGATCGCGCCCTGGATGCCCGCCGTCACCGTCTCCGGCGAGAGCCCCGCCGCCTCCGCCGGGATCACCCGGGCCAGAAAGCCCTGGAGCGTGACGTCGTCGGCGATCCCGCGGAACAGGGTCATCGCCAGGTGCGTGTGCGTGTTGATCAGGCCGGGCAGGACCAGACACCCGGAGGCGTCCAGCTCGTCGGCGGCGGTGTAGACGGCGCGCAGCCGCTCGGCCGTGCCGACCTCGACGATCCGGCCCGCGCGCACGGCGACGGCGCCGTCCGCCACGACCGTGCCCGACGCGTCGACGGTGAGGACGTCGCCGCCGTGGACCAGGAGGTCTATGGAGCCGCCCCGGTCCTGGGCGGGCAGGTCAGTGGGGTGCATCGGTTCGGTTCTCCGTCGGTTCGGGTGCGGCTCAGTGCTCCGTGGCGGCCAGCAGGCGCAGGGCGTCCAAGGCTATCCGGGCGCCCCGGTCGACTCCTTCGGCCACTACGTCGCGGTGGGGGTTGTAACCTCCGGTGGCTTCTTCGTCGACGAGTTCATCGGCGTTGGCGCCGTCGACGACCAGGGCGCCGCCCGCCGTGAGGCCGCGCGTGGACGCGAAGACGTACAGCGCCGACAGCTCCATCTCGATGGCCGCGATCCCGGCGGCCGCGTACGCCTCGCCGGGCAGCGGCAGGAAGCCCGGCTGGAACGCGGCCCGCGTCCACACCACACCGCGGTGGTAGGGGGCGTCGGCCGCGCGCGCCGCACGCTGGAGCGCGATGACCGCCTCAGGGGTCGCGAACGCCGGGTACTCGGCGGGGATCAGCTGCTGGGTCACGCCGTCGTCGCGTACCGCCGCGTCCGCGATGACCAGGTCGCCGTCGCGGATGCCGGGGCGGATCGCGCCCGCGGTGCCGAGCCGCACGATGGTGGTGACGCCCGCGTCGGCGAGCTCCTGGAAGAGGAGGATCGCGCCGGGGGCGCCGACGCCGTGCGAGGCGACGACCACGGGGGTGCCCTGCCAGGTGCCGGTGAAGGTGCGGTACTCGCGGTGGTACGACACCTCCTTCGCGTCGTCGAGCAGGTCGGCGACGGCGCCGGCGCGCGCCGGGTCGCCGACGACCACCGCGCGGGTGGGCAGGCCGGTGCGGGGGACGCGGGTGATGGGCAGCGCGTCGGAGAGCGCCCCGGTGTTGCTTGTGTCGGTCGTCATGAAGGTGCTCCTACCAGAGGCGGCTTGCGGCGGCGCCTGCGCGCCGTGGACAGGAAGAGGGCGGCCAGGGTCACCACGTACGGCGCCGCGTCGGTCGCCTGCTGCGGCATGCCGACCCCCTGGAGGCGGAAGCCGACGGCCTCCGCGATGCCGAAGAGCAGCCCGGCGAGCAGGACGCCGAGCGGCAGGGCGCGGCCCAGCATCACGGCCACCACGGCGATCCAACCACGCCCGGCGGTCATGTTCTCGGAGAACAACGTGACGTTGCCGAGTGCGAGTTGGGCCCCGGCGAGACCGCACAGGACGCCGGACGTGAGGACGGCGGCGTACTGGTACTTCGCCGGGCTCACGCCCAGCGTCGCCGCCGCGTCGGGTGCTTCGCCGACGCCGCGCAGACGCAGGCCCCACGGATGGCGGGCCAGGAACACCGCCGCGACGGCGACGGCGGCCCACGAGAGGTAGACGAGGGCGGAGTGCCCGGAGAGCGCGGCCCCGACGAACGGCACGTCGATGCCGCCGAGTCCCGCGAGATCCGGGTCGGAGAAGGTGCCCTGCACGCCGAAGACCGTACGCAGCAGGAACCCCGTCAGGCCGACCGCGAGGAGGTTGAGCGCGACGCCGAGGACGACGGCGTCCCCGCGCAGCGAGATCGTCCCGACGGCCAGGATCATCGAGTACGCCGCCGACGCGAGGGCGGCGAACACCACACCGAGCCAGGCGCTCCCGGTGAACCAGCTGCCCGCGACACCGCTGAAGCAGCCGATCAGCATCATGCCTTCGAGGCCGATGTTGAAGACACCGGCCCGCTCGCAGACCGCACCGCCGAGCGCGGCCAGGAGGATCGGGGTGAGGGCGAGGAGCGCGGAGTGGAACAGCGCGGAGTCGATGCTCATCGCACGCTCACTTCCTTGGTGTCGGCGGGCGACTCGGCAGGCTTCTTCTTCGCCCGCCGCCACGTCAGGTTGAGCCTGGCCGCGAGGAAGACGATGACCACGGCCTGGAGGACCTGGGTCAGCTCGCGCGGTACCTCGGTGGTCCGCTCCATGGCGAGCCCGCCCACTTCGAGCGCCGCGAAGAACAGAGCGGCGAGGGCCGTGCCGATCGGCGCGGCGGCGGCCAGGAGCGCGGCCGTCAGACCGGTCCAGGTGTGCCCGGCAGCGGTGAGCGAACCGTCGATGAAGCGGTAGGGGAAGCTGAGGACGCCGATGGCGCCGACCAGCCCCGCGACGGCACCGGAGAGCGCCATGAGCCGCAGCGTGAGCCGTGGCCGGTCGACACCCGCGTACGCGGCGAAGCGCGGATTGAGACCCGTCATGCGGATCTCGTAGCCGGTGGCGGTACGGGCGTCGGCGAAGACGAAGACTGCGGCGGCGACGGCCACCAGGAGCAGCCCGACGGTGACGGTCGACGAGCCGAACGCGGGCAGTTCGACGCCGTCCGGCAGCCGCTCGGTCTGCGGCAGGCTCGACCCCTCCTCCTTGAGCGGGAAACGCGCGAGGTAGGAGGCGAAGGACATCGCCGGATACCCGAGCAGCAGGCTGCTGACCAGCAGCGGCACACCGAACCGGTTCTGGCACACGGCGGCGAGCGCGGCGTAGGCGGCGCCGGCCGCCATCCCCGCGAGCAGCGCGGCGACGACGGTCAGCGGCGCGGGCAGCGGGCAGTAGAGCCCGGTGGCCGCCGCGGCGATCCCGCCGAGCACCAGCTGCCCGTCCCCGCCGAGGTTCAGCAGCCCCGCCCGCATGGGGATCGCGAGCGCGATCGCGAGGCCGATGATGCTGGTCCCGGTGGTGAGCGTGGACCCGATGCCGTCGGGCCCGAGCGCACCGCTGACCACGGACCCGTACGCCCCGAGGGGATCGGCACCGGTCCCGACGAGGAAGAGCGCACCGACCAGGACGGCGGCGACAACGGAATGCAACGCGGGCGCACGCAGCACCCGCGCACCGACCGACCCCGCGGTGCCGGGGGTACCAAGGGCCATCAGGGGGCTTCCTTCACGGGGGAGGGCCGATCGCTCACGGCGGCGGCGGCGGCGCGGTCGGGCGTCGCGCCCGCCATGGCGAGGCCGAGGGTGCGTTCGTCCGCGCGATCGCGGGTGAGCTCCGCGGCCACCCGGCCCTCGTACATCACCAGGACACGGTCCGAGAGGCCGCGGATCTCGCTCAGTTCGGCGGAGACCATGAGGATCGCGTGGCCCGCGTCGCGGTGGGCGATCAGCTGGTCGTGGATCGTCTGGATGGCGCCGATGTCGACGCCGCGGGTGGGCTGCTCGACGATCAACAGGGGTGATTCGTGGGCGAGTTCACGGCCGATCACCAGCTTCTGGAGGTTGCCGCCCGACAGCGAGCCCGCCGTGTGGCGGGACGATGCCGCCTTGATGCCGAAGCGTTCGACCAGGCCGCGCGCGTGCTCGCGCAGCCAGGACGGGCGCAGCAGACCGTGCCCCCGGTGGTGGCCCATCGCCAGGTTCTCGGCGATCGTCGCCGCCGGGGCCGTGCCGACGGCCACGCGGTCCTCGGGGACGTACGCGAGACCCGCCGCGCGACGCTCCGCCGCCGACGCGTCCGTGATGTCCTGCCCGGCGAGCGTGACCCGCCCCGAGGAGAGCGGCCGCAACCCGGCGATCGCCTCGACGAGTTCGCTCTGGCCGTTGCCCGCCACGCCCGCGATGCCGACGATCTCGCCCGCGCGGACGGCGAGCGACACCTCGTGCACCGCGTCCGTCGACAGGGAATCGACCGACAGGACCTCGCCGCCCGGCGTGCCCGGCGGATGTACGCGGTCGAGTTCCACCGCACGGCCCGTCATCGCCGCGGCGATCCCGTCCGCGCTGGTCTGCGCGGTCCGCATCCGCGCCGCGACCCGGCCGTCCCGCAGGACCGTCACCGCGTCGCTGCCCTCCATCACCTCGCGCAGCTTGTGGGTGACCAGCAGGACCGTACGCCCGTCGTCCGCGAGTGAGCGCAGCACGCCGAACAGGCCGTCGGCCTCCGCCGGGGTCAGGACGGCCGTCGGCTCGTCGAGGATCAGCGTACGAGCGCCGCGGTACAGGAGCTTGAGGATCTCCACGCGCTGGCGCACACCCACCGGCAGGTCCCCGACCTTCGCCGCCGGGTCAACCGCGAGCCCGTGCTCCTCGGCGAGCGCGCCCACCCGCCGCTGGGCCTCACGCCGGTCCGTCAGACCCAAGCGCCGGGGCTCGATGCCGTACACGACGTTCTCGGCGACCGTGAACGACGGGAAGAGCTTGAAGCTCTGGTGGACCATGCCGAGGCCCGCCGCGATCGCCTCGCTCGGGCTTGCGAACGTGCGCTCGCGCCCGTCGAGCAGGATCTGCCCGGCGTCCGGCCGCTGGAGCCCGTAGAGCACGGACATCAGCGTCGACTTTCCCGCGCCGTTCTCGCCCATCAGGGCGTGGATCTCGCCGCGCGCGACGGTCAGGTCGACGCGGTCGTTGGCGAGGGTGCCGGGAAACTCCTTGGTGATGCCGCGCAGTTCGACGGCGGGAGAGTCGGCCGGGGAATCAGCGGGGGAGTCGGCGGGGGAGCCGGAGGCGGGATCAGGCCGCGGGGTCATTGACCTTCAGCTTCCCGGCGACGATGTCGTCCCGCAGCGACTCGACGCGCTTCAGCACGTCCTTGTGGTCGGCGATCAGGCACTTGGAGTCCGCGACGCCGGGCTCAAGACCGGTCAGCGACATGCCGCCCTCCTTGAGGCCGTACGACACCGTGGTGCGGCCCTTGCCCTTCAGGATCTGGGCGATGCCCTTCTCGACGGCGACGTCCGTCTTCTTCAGTACGTTGTCGACGACGACGCCCGGGCTGCCGACGCACTGGTTCGCGTCGACGCCGTACGCCTCGAAGCCCTTGTCCTTCGCGGCCTGGAAGACACCGGTGTTGCCGCCGGCCGCCGCCGCCATCACCTGGTCGGCCCCGCCGGAACCCACCGTCGCCGCCTGGTCCTTGGCGCGCGCCGCGTCGCTGAACGGGGACTGCCCGCCGACGAAGAGCGTGCGGGACTTGACCCCCGCCCGCGCCTTCTTCGCACCGGCCGCGAAAGGATCGCTGTAGCGGCGGAACTGCACGCTGTCCAGGACGACGACGGCGCCCACCTTCTTGCTCTTGGTGAGCAGCCCGGCCTCGGCGCCCGCGAGATAGACGGCCTCGTGCTCGCGGAAGACCGCACAGGTGACGTTCTCGTACGTCTTCTTCGTGCACGCGTCGACGAGCAGGAACTGCTGCTTCGGGTGCGCCTCGGCCTGCTGGGCCGCGATATCGGCGAACTCGAACCCGACGAGCGCGATGACATCGGGCGCGGAGTCGACGGCCGACTGCACGTTCTGCTGCCGCGACGACGTGTCGCTGCTCTGGAAGACCTTCGGGGACCCGGCGCCCTGCGCCTTCGCGGCCGACTTCACCCCGCTGACGGCCAGCTTGAGGAACTCGTTCTGCGCGACCGGGTCGGGCGTGATCAGCGTGAACGCCTTGTCGCCCCCGTTCCCGTCGCCGCCCGAACCGTCCTTCTTCGCGGCGGCGTTGCAGCCGGTGGCGAGAAGCGCGGCGCCGACGGCGAGCGAGGAGAGCCGAAGTGACGTACGACGGGACACGCGAAGCGACCTGTGCAGGGACATGGACATACGGGAGCGCCTTCTCGAAGGAGCCTGGGAGCCCAGGCGGTGGCAGGGAGATCGGTCGGACGTGCGGAGCGCAGCCGCTCAGCGACAACAGCGACAGCTGCGCGGACAGCGGCACATTCGGCGGCCGTCGATCACGCCGTGGGCCACGGCGTCGGTCCCGCTGCCGGTCACGGCGGGGCAGCTCATGGAGCCAGCGGTCCGCTGGGATTTCATGGCCGTCCTCCTTGTCCCGTGGGGGCCCGTGGGTCGATCCGTCCCGGGTGGCGGTGAGGGTAACACCGGATTTCGGACAGCCGCACGAACGTCTCGAAATATGGTTCGAGCACGTCAGGTACGGTGTCGGCACCCCTCCCCGCATGGCCACAAATGCCCCTATTCCCCGGAGTTGAGCACATGAGCAGCCAGGACCTGCGCGCGGTCACCTGGACGGCGGCCGCGGAGGGCGACGGCACGCCGTCCCTCTCCCTCATCGACCAGACCGCGCTTCCGCACGCCTTGGAGCGCCTCGACGTCACCACCGTCGACCAGCTGATCGACGCGATCGTGCGTCTGGTGGTCCGCGGCGCACCGGCCATCGGCGCGGCCGGCGGCTACGGCGTCGCGCTCGCCATGGCACAGGGCGAGCGCGAGGGCTGGGACCGGGCACGCCTCGACGCGGAGGTCGCCAGGGTGCGTGCCGCGCGGCCCACCGCCGTGAACCTGATGGTGTGCGTGGACCGGGTCGCCGCACTCGTCGACGCGGGTCCCGCCGCGGTGCTCGCGGAGGCGGACGCGATCGTGCGCGAGGACCTGGAGGCGAACCACGCGATGGGCGCGTTCGGCGCCGACTGGCTCCTGAAGCGGGCCGTCGTCTCCGGCACCGGAGAGCGTCCGCTGCGCATCCTCACCCACTGCAACACGGGTGCGCTCGCCACGGCGGGATGGGGGACGGCGCTCGGCGTCATCCGCGAACTGCACGGCCGGGGCCGCCTGGAGACGGTCTACGCCGACGAGACCCGCCCGCTGCTCCAGGGCGCGCGGCTCACCGCGTGGGAGCTGGCGCAGGAGGGGATACCGCACTTCGTCCAGGCGGACGGGGCGGCCGCGGGCACGATCCTGCGGGGCGAGGTGGACGCGGCGATCGTCGGGGCCGACCGGATCGCGGCGAACGGCGATACGGCGAACAAGGTGGGGACGGTGGGGATAGCGCTGGCGTGCGCGTACGCGGGCGTCCCGTTCATGGTCGCCGCCCCCACGACGACGGTCGACCTCGCCACGGCGACGGGGGCGGACATCCACATCGAACTGCGGGGCGAGGCGGAGGTCCTGGAATGGGCGGGCGTCCGCACCGCTCCGGCGGCCTCCCGGGGCCACAACCCCGCCTTCGACGTGACACCGGGTTCCTTGGTGACGGCGCTGGTGACGGAGCGGGGCGTGCTTGAGGTGGGGGCGGGGG
>NZ_JBNNJZ010000309.1:0-9834 GCF_050270335.1 Streptomyces sp. NPDC059900 | reverse complement strand
CGCGTACGCCGTCCTGGTCTGGACGGCGTACGCGGAACCTACCCATGGGGAGTGCGCCGGAGCCTCAAGCCCTGCTCAGAACTTGACGTCGGAGCAGGCGTAAAACGCGTTCGCCGTGTCGTGGACCGTCCATACCGCGACGATCACGTGGTGTCCGCTTCTGCCGCCGGGGATGGTCCCGGAGTGCGAGAGCGTGGCGGGCGGCTGCTGTCCGTTGTAGGGGACATTGAGGAACGGGGTCGTTTCGAGGGCGGCCCGCGTGATCGGCTTGCTCTCGTCCCAGCCCTGCTTGGTGATGTAGTACTTGAAGTCGGTGGTGCGGTGACGTGCCGTGAACTGCCAGCGGAAGCTGTAGTTCTGACCCGCGCTGACGCTGGTCGTCGGCCAGGCGCCGCCGCCCGGCGCCTTCGGCTGGTTGAGCGTGTCGAAGCCGCCGACGCCCGCCGAGCAGATCTTCCCGTCGGCCGGACCGGCCGCCGGGAAGCCCTTTGGACCCTCGACGCTCTGCGGCTCGTACTGGATGGAACCGCAGCCGCTCACCGTGCCGTTGGAACAGTTGATCTGGCGGCTGGCCGGCAGATCCGTGTAGCCGTGGCCGCTCGCGCCACCGGACGAGAGCGCGAGGGCCCCGACCGTGGTGGCGCCGAGCATCGCCGCGTACATCTTCTTGTTTCGCATGCTGCCGCTCCAGGGGAAACGTGGGGATTCCGTGAGCCGTGCGCGCGCCGCGGCACCGCGTCGCTGCGGGTGCAGGGGCGCGGTGAATGCAGTGAGTTCTGCGGTCTAGACCAAGCTCAGATTATTGCCGGTAGTTGAACATGTCCATACCAATCGTGGAGACGATCCGATCGCAGCGACGGCGCGACTTCTCCACGAGTTCGCCGTTGGGGTCGTCGTTCGTCGCCACCCACGCCGCCGCCCCGGAGGCCGTCCGACCGCCCGCCAACTGCCGCTCTACGAGGCGCATTTGACGTACCTCCGCAGGTGCCTCCACGTACCAGCACTCCCCCATCAGGCCGCGCGCCTCGCGCCAGCCGGGCAGATCGCAAGCCAGATAGTTCCCCTCGGTCACCACGAGACGGGCGGTCGGCGGGACCAGGTGCCGGGCGGCGATCGGTTCGTGGAGCGTGCGGTCGTAATCGGGTACGTAGATGTCGTGCCCGGTGTCCGCGAGGACCCGGGTGAGGAGCGCGACGTATCCCCGGACGTCGAAGCTCGGCTCCGAACCCTTGCGCGAGGTGAGGGAGAGACGCTCCAGCTGATCGTTGGAGAGGTGGAAGCCGTCCAGCGGCAGATACGCGGCGGTCTCGCCGATGGTCTGCACCAGTGCCCGCGCGAACGTCGACTTGCCCGCGCCGGGCGGCCCCGCGATCCCGAGGAGGGTGCGGGGCCGGTCCGCGGTCAGGCGTCGGGCGTCCCGCGCGAGGTCCGCGAGGGCAGGGGCGTGGGCATGCCCGGGGGTGCTGTCATCGGTCTCCATGCCCCGTATAGAACGCCACCGTCAGGTCCTTGACCAAGGCCTTGCGCTCGTAGTCGTCGAGCTCGACGAGTCCGCGGGTGGTCAGCCGGGTCACCGTGTCCTCGACGGAGTCCACCACCGAGGTGAGCACGCTGTCGCGGTGCTTGGCGTCCAGGGCGGCGACCCGGCGCAGGCGCATGGTGTCGGCGATCTCGGGGGCGTACTCGATGCGGGTCGGCTGGGCCGAGAAGATCTGGATGCCCACCGGCTCGGTCTCCGCCGCGAGCATCCGGGTCAGCGCGTCGCCGACGGCCTCCGCGTCGCGCAGGGTCGGGGTGTCGTCGTGGAAGGCGTCGGCGGGCAGCCGGGACAGGACACGTGCGGTCGCCGCCTCGACGCACTCGCGCAGATACTCCTGGTGGTCGGCGACCCCGAGCGTGGCCCGCGCCGCGTCCTTGACCCGCCACACGACGAGGACGACGACCCGCAGCGCGACCCCGCCCCGGTCCACCGCGGGCATCGGCTCACTGCGCCAGTGCCTCAGGCGTACGTCGACACGGCGGCGCAGGAGGAGCGGGTTGACCCACATCAGACCGGTCCTGCGGACGCTGCCGCGGTACCGCCCGAAGAGGGTGAGCACCCACGCCGTGCCGACCCGGCCGCGGGCAAGGCCCCCGAAGCCGAACAGCGCGAGCGCGCCCGATCCGGCGAGCGAGGCCCACTGCGCGAGACCGAGCCCGGCGTATCCGTCGTACCCGTCGGGCCGGGGCAGTCCGGCCGCCTGCGCCACGGGCTCGGGCAGCACTCCGGCCCACCACAGCGCGGCCGCGCACCCGGCGACTCCCGAGGCCCCGCCGAGCACACCGGCCATGCCGGGCAGCACCCGGGCGGGCCGCTCGCCGAGCGCCGGGTCGACGTCGGGCAGGGGGCGGGCCACCGGGGCGGTCGCCGCCGCGGGGCGCCGGGCGGTGCGGGGCTGCTCCCCCGTGCCCTGCCGGCGCCGGACCACGGCGGGCGACAGCGACACTCCGGGGTCGGCGGGGTCGTCGCGGAAGAGCAGATGGATGGGGATCTCGGTGGTGGCCTCGCTCTGGATCAGGCGCGGCGAGCGGGCGGCCGGCTCCTTGGCGCCCGCGACCTGCGGGTCCTCTGGCTGGGGCGCCTGTGACCGTGATGCCGCTGTCGCACTCATCCTTGCCTCCGCCTCATACGTGCCTCCGCGTCATACGTGCCTCGATCTCATACGTGCCCGGGTCTCGTTCTTGACCGGGTTTCGTACGTGCCCCGGACTCATACGGGTCCGGGTCTCATATGTGCCTGGGTCTCGTACGTGCCCCGGTCTCATACCTGCCGCCCCGCGCTCACGCGGCTCACGCGGCTCACGCGGCTCACGTGGCTCACGTGCCTCACGTGGCTCACGCGAACAGTCGCCGCCACGTCTCCGGCCCCGGATATCCGTCCGCCGCCGCACCCCGCCAGCCCTGGGCCCGCTGGAACGCCTCGACGTTGCGGCGGTCGCTCTCGCTCCACTGCGGGCCGGGGCCCCGGGCGTAGTGCTTGCCGAAGCCCTTCTTCACCAGCTGTCTGCCGAGTTCCTCCACGGACGGGCTGGACCGGCCGGGGCGGAACACCCCGCTGCCGGGGTACACCGGAGCCCGGCCCTGGCTGCCGCCCGCACCCGCTCCGGCGCGCGGGATGTCGCGGCCCTTGCCGCTCATCAGGTACGACCACGTCCCGGGGCCCGGCAGACCGTCCGCGTCCTTGCCCTTCCAGCCCTGCGCCAGCTGGAACGCCTGCGTGGCCCGGCGGTCCGCGTCGCTCCAGCGCGGGCCGGGACCTGACGTGTAGAAGCGGCCGCCACCCCTGCTGACCAGGGCCTTGCCCAGCTGGGTGACGTACTTGTTGTTCGCGCCGGGACCGAAGGACCCCGCACCGGGATAGGCCGTCCCCGTGCCCGGCCGCGCGCCGCCCGGAGCGCCGCCCGTCACACCCTTGTAGCGGTAGGCCAGATAGCGGCTCCCATTACTCCAATAGGCATAGGGAGTCGTCTGCTTACGAGCATGCGGACGGGTCTGCTCGTACGCGATGTATTGCGTACGAGCAGTATTGGCCCAGCCGCCGAAAATGGTCACGTGCGACCCCTTCTCGGGGTTCGCGGGATTGTGGAAGAGAAGCATGTCGCCGGGTTGCAGCTGCGCCTTGGTAATGCGCACCCCGTACTTGGCCAGGCTGCCGGTCCATTCATTGCCGCCGAGGTTCCAGGCCATCGAGACAAAGCCCGAGCAGTCCTGCCGGTAGCCGTCGCTCCAGTACTTGCTCATGCTGTACGGCACCTGCGCCGCGACCCACGTCCCGGCCCGGGCGAGGATCGCGCTCCGGGTCATGGGCCGCGGCGCCGCCTCCGTGGGCCCCGGAGTGCCCGACGCGCCCGGCGCCCCGTGCAGCCCGCTCGTACCGCCCTGCGGACTGCCGGGACCGGGGTCCACCCGCGCATCCGCCCCCGGAACCGCCCCCGGATCCTCGTCCGCAGGAGCCCCCGGCACCGCACCCGGCGGCCGCCCCGGATGCTGCCCGGCATCGGGCGCGGCCACCGCCGGAAGCACCTGGCCGCCGCCGAGCACGGTGCCCGCGGCCGCGGCGACGACAAGGGCGCGCCGCGCCCCGTGCGCCGCCGGGTGGCCGCCGAGGCTCACGGGAAGCGCATGGGCCATGGCTCGCCGCCGGTGAATGCATCCGGGACAGTCGCAGTCGCTCTCGGGATCGAATTCATCGAATACCGGAGCAACCTCCATGCGATTCCCCTCACACTCAAGGAAAGAATGTCTGCGTCGCATCTGCACAGTCGTCAGCTTCTCAACTGTCGCGCGATATCGCATGTTGACGGTCCGAATGATTGAGCCGCCCGGAATTCACGCCCCACCGCCCCCCGGGGCCCGCCGCGCCCGGACCCCGGCCCGATGCCGCGCCGGGCCCCCGAAGCTTCCGGATGGTCCGGAGCACAGGCTCGCGTCCGGTAGAGTTCTCCAGGTCAGCAGGCGCCGCTAGCTCAGTTGGTTAGAGCAGCTGACTCTTAATCAGCGGGTCCGGGGTTCGAGTCCCTGGCGGCGCACAGACAGCGAAAGCCCTCCGTTCACGCGGGGGGCTTTCGTGGTTCCCGTGCCGCGTGGACACACCTGGATACGGGGCTTCCGCGCCGGGTCGATACCCGTGTCCGTACCGCTACCGTTGCGCCATGGCGCGCGACATACAGGAGCGGATCAAGAAGCTCATCATCGACCAGCGGCTGCCCTCGGGCGCCTCTCTGCCCACCGAGCCCGAACTGATGGAACGCCTCGGCGTCAGTCGGAATTCCGTGCGAGAGGCACTCAAGGCACTCCAGGCGATGGGCATCGTGGAAATCCGGCATGGTTTCGGCACATATGTCGGCCCTATGTCGATGGCTCCCATGATCGAGGGCCTCACCTTCCGCACGGTGGCCGGCCACTACCGCGGCGAGGACAGCCTGCTCCAGCTCCTGGAGCTGAGGGAGGCCGTGGAGACCGGGCTCATCGCCCGCCTGGCCGGCCGCATCCCGGCGGCGGACCTCGCCGAACTGGACGCCATCGTGGACCAGATGGACACCGAGACGGCGGCCAAAGACGGTCAGAACGGCCGGCCGGGCGCCGTGCAAACCGAAACCGACCGTGCATTTCACGCCACCCTCTACCGCTGCCTGGGCAACCCGCTGCTCGGTGAAGTTCTTGAAGCGTTCTGGGACGCCTTCCACAAAGTACGCACCGATCTGGTGGACGTGCCGCAGGATCCCAAGGTCACCTGCCGTCAGCACCGGGAGATCCTCGACGCGGTCCGGTCCGGCGACGTGCTCCGGGCCGAGCGGGCGATACGGGAACACTTCGGTAATATTCGAACGCGATTGAGCGCTCCTGTCCCTTCAGGCAGCAATAGCTAACTCAAATCGCTCGTATGACCGGTAAACACCTTGTTTCGCTCTTGCGATCATGGCTAGGGGCGTAGAACCTTGTGCTGGACCCATTGGCTCTCATGAGGCAGGCGGTACGGGGCAGTTGGGGACCCGGCCGGAGCCCGCGGGAGGAACGGGCGGGGGTCCCTTTCACGCACAGATGCCGAGGGGGGCATCATGCAACCGGAAGGTAGCTGTTCCATGTCTAAGGGGACGGTGGCCTGTCACTGATGCGTTCGTGAAGGTCGAGGGGGACCAGACCGGACGGAAGGACCAACGAACACGCGGGCGACCGCGTGCGGGGGGATGACTCATGACGTCGACGCCGACGGGCGCCGGGCCGAACGACCCGTCAGAGACGACCCAACTGCGGGTGCCGTCGCACCGGACAGGCGGGTTCAGGCGTATCAAGAAGGCACTGCCGAGATACGACTACGAGCACTACAGCCGTCTCGCGGGGCCGCTCACGCAGCCCGATCCGACCAAGCCGTACAAGGTGCAGTACCGCTCGCTGCTCTCGCAGGAGCCGCACCGGATCAGAGCCGCCCTGATGCTGGGCGCCGCGCCGCTGCTCTCCCTCGTGCTGCTCGCCTGGCTGCTCCAGCCGACACACTGGACGAAGCGTGACTACGTCGCGAACGACTGGCTGCCGACGCTCGACGTCGTGATGCTCATATCCATCGGCCTCATCGAGTTCTTCCGCTGCATGAACGTGCTGTCGAACGCGCACGCCACGCTCGTCGCCCGTGACCCGATACCCGTGGTGCCCGAGACCGGCACCCGAGTCGCCTTCCTCACCTCCTTCGTGCCCGGCAAAGAGCCGCTGGAGATGGTGACGAAGACCCTGGAGGCCGCGGTCAAGATCCGGCACCGCGGTCTGATGCACGTATGGCTCCTCGACGAGGGCGACGACCCGGCCGTCAAGGAAGTCTGCCGGCGGCTCGGCGTGCACCACTTCTCCCGCAAGGGCATCGCGAAGTGGAACATGAGCAAGGGCCCGCACCGCGCCAAGACCAAGCACGGCAACTACAACGCCTGGCTGGACGCGCACGGCGACGACTACGACTACTTCGCATCGGTCGACACCGACCACGTCCCGATGCCCAACTACCTCGAGCGGATGCTCGGCTTCTTCCGCGACGAGAACGTCGGCTTCGTCATCGGCCCGCAGGTCTACGGCAACTACGACAACTTCATCACGAAGGCCGCCGAGTCCCAGCAGTTCCTCTTCCACGCCCTGATCCAGCGCGCGGGCAACGCCTACGGCTCCCCCATGTTCGTCGGCACGAGCAACGCCGTACGCATCAGCGCCCTGAAGCAGATCGGCGGTCTGTACGACTCGATCACCGAGGACATGGCGACGGGCTTCGAGATCCACCGCGCCACGAACCCGAAGACCGGCCAGAAGTGGAAGTCGATCTACACCCCGGACGTGCTCGCGGTCGGTGAGGGCCCCAACGCCTGGACGGACTTCTTCACGCAGCAGCTGCGCTGGTCGCGCGGCACGTACGAGACCATCCTCAAGCAGTTCTGGAAGGCGCCGTTCTCGCTGCCGCCCGGCCGGCTGTTCAACTACACGATGATGGTCATCTTCTACCCGATGTCCGCCATGAACTGGATCCTGGCCGCGCTCTCCTGCGCGCTGTTCCTGGGCATGGGCGCATCGGGCGTGAACATCGACCCGACGATCTGGCTGATGCTCTACGGCAACGCGTCGGCGCTGCAGATCGGCCTCTACATCTGGAACCGCCGCCACAACGTCTCGCCGCACGAGCCCGAGGGCTCCGGCGGTATCGCGGGCATGGTGATGTCGGCGCTCTCCGCGCCGGTCTACGCACGCTCCCTGATGGACGCCGCGCTGCGCCGCAAGAGCAAGTTCGTCGTGACTCCCAAGGGCGATTCGGCCAGCCCGGACACCCTGTTCGGCACGTTCCGGATCCACCTGTTCTTCATCCTGGTCTTCGCGGGATCGATGGCCGCCGCGTTCGTCTTCGACCACGTGCACCCGGCGATGATCGTCTGGGCCACGTTCGCCCTGCTGATCACGGCCGCGCCGATCTTCGCCTGGCGGTGGGGAATGCGCCAGGACAAGAAGAAGCGCAAGTCCCGGCACGGCGCGGGCCCTTCGGGACCGTCGTCCGGCGGGGGCCAGGGCCCGACGGTGCCGCAGCAGCGCGACGGGGAGGACGCCACGGCCCGGTTGCCGCAGGCGCACGACGCCCCGCCACAGGGACCGCACGCGCCGCACGCGCCGCAGCAGAAGCCCAGCTGGGCATCGAACGGCCAGACCATGCAGATCGCCCTTGGGGGACGTAAGAAATGAAGGACCGCTCCAGCCGCCGCCGCGCCCGCCGCATAGCGATAGGCGCGGCGGTGGTCATAGCGCTGGCCGGGATGAACGGCCCGTGGCTCTGGCGCGTGGGTTCCGAGAAGTACCACGACTACAAGATCAACAAGCCGGAGTACAAGGCCGACAACGGTCACTGGCAGGTCGTGAACTTCCCCGAGGAGTACCGCCAGAACACGATCCACGCGGCGCTCCTGCACACCGGCAAGATCCTCCTGGTCGCGGGCTCCGGCAACAACCAGAAGAACTTCGACGCCAAGAAGTTCGACACCCGCCTGTGGGACCCGGTCAAGAACACGATCAAGAAGATCAAGACGCCCGTCGACCTCTTCTGCACCGGCCACACCCAGCTCGCCAACGGCAATCTGCTCATCGCGGGCGGCACCCAGCGCTACGAGAAGCTCAAGGGCGACATCACCAAGGCCGGCGGCCTGATGGTGGTGCACAACGAAGACCCGGACAATCCGATCACGCTGCCGGCGGGCACGAAGTTCACCGGCAAGAAGAACGGCAAAACGTTCGTGTCGAAGGACCCGGTCGTCGTCGAGCGCGCGAAGAAGGTCTTCGACAAGCAGACCGGCGCGTTCGTGCGCAACGAACCGGGCCTCGGCCGGGTGTACGTGGAAGCGCAGCAGAGCGGCACGAAGCACGAGACGGGCACCCAGGACAACTACCGCGTGCAGGGTCTCAAGGGCGCCGCGACCCGCAACACGTACGGCATCGCGCAGAAGCTCGCCCTGGACAAGAAGGACTTCCAGGGGATCAAGGACGCCTTCGAGTTCGACCCGGTCGCCGAGAAGTACATCAAGGTCGACCCGATGAACGAGGCCCGCTGGTACCCCACGCTGACCACGCTCTCGGACGGCAAGGTGCTCAGCCTCTCCGGCCTCGACGAGATCGGCCAGCTGGTGCCGGGCAAGAACGAGCTGTACGACCCCAAGGCCAAGAAGTGGACCTACACCAAGCAGGTCCGCCAGTTCCCGACCTACCCCGCGGTGTTCCAGCTCCAGAGCGGCAGGCTCTTCTACTCGGGCTCGAACGCGGGCTACGGCCCCGATGACGTCGGCCGCAAGCCCGGCACCTGGGACCTGGAGGAGAAGGGCAGCTGGAAGGGGATCCCCGGGATGAGCGACCCGAATCTCCTGGAGACCTCCAACACGGTCGAGCTGCCGCCCGCGCAGGAACAGAAGTACATGGTCGTCGGCGGCGGCGGTGTCGGCGAGTCCAGGAAGTCCAGCAAGAAGACCCGCATCGTCGACCTCCTGGACAAGAACCCGAAGTTCGAGGACGGCCCCGAGCTGGAGAAGGGCACGCGGTACCCGCAGGCCTCGACCCTGCCCGACGACACGGTGCTCATATCCGGCGGCTCCGAGGACTACCGCGGCCGTGGTGACTCGAACATCAAGCAGGCCCGGATCTACGACGCCAAGACCGGCAACATGCGGCGGGTCGCGGACCCGGAGGTCGGCCGCAACTACCACTCGGGCTCGATCCTGCTACCCGACGGCCGCGTGATGTTCTTCGGCTCCGACTCGCTCTACTCCGACAAGGCGAACACCAAGCCGGGCGAGTTCGAGCAGCGCATCGAGATCTACACCCCGCCGTATCTCTACCAGGGCTCGCAGCCCAAGCTCAGCGGCGGTCCCGAGGAGATCAAGCGGGGCGGGTCCGGGACGTACAAGACCCAGCACGCCTCGTCCATCAAGACGGCCCGCCTGATCCGGCCGAGCGCCTCCACGCACGTGACGGACATCGACCAGACGTCGGTCGCCCTGGACCTGAAGAAGTCCGCGGACGGGGTCACGGTGACGATCCCGCAGGAGCGGAGCCTGGTGGAGTCCGGTTGGTACATGCTCTTCGTCACCGACGACCAGGGGACACCGAGCAAGGCCAAGTGGGTCCACGTGCCGTAGCCCCGTAAGGGGCGCGAGGAACTGCGCGCTCAGCACGCGAAAAGCCGCAGTCGCTTCTGCCGAGATCCTGGCAGATGCGACTGCGGCTTCTTTGTGGTTGCTCGCGCAGTTCCCCGCGCCCCTTACGGGCGCTTTTTACTGAGCCGCCTTCGCC
>NZ_JBNNJZ010000308.1:0-9840 GCF_050270335.1 Streptomyces sp. NPDC059900 | reverse complement strand
CCGGGGCCCCGGCCTGCGCCGCCTGTCCGGGGTAGCGGAACAGCACGGCCACGGCCTTGAGTCCGCCGTCCTTCAGGCTCTGGTAGGTCTCGACGGCGTCGTCGAAGTCGGCGACATGTGTGACCAGGGGCTCCACGTCGACGCTGCCGCGGGCGACGAGGTCGAGGAAGCAGGCCAGGTTGCGGCGCTCGGTCCAGCGCACGTAGCCGATCGGGTAGTCCCGCCCCTCGATCTCGTACTCGGGGTCGTAGCGCCCCGGTCCGTACGAGCGCGAGAACCGGACGTCGAGCTCCTTCTCGTAGTACGCGTTCCACGGCAGGTCCAGGCTGCACTTGCCGATGTCGACGACCCGGCCGCGGTCCCTGCTCAGCCGGGCGGCCAGCTCGACGGGCTGGTTGCTGCCGCCGCCCGCGGCCAGGTACGTCTGGTCCACGCCGTGCCCGCCGGTGAGTTCGGCGACGGCGGCTTCCACGGCCGCGGAACCGGGATCGCCGCAGGCCACGGCGCCAAGGCGCTCGGCAAGCTCGCAGCGGGCCGGGTCGGGGTCGGCGCCGACGACGCGGACTCCCGCCGCGGCGAGGAGCTGTACGACCAGCTGCCCGATCAGGCCGAGGCCGATGACCAGGGCCACCTCGCCGAGCTGCGGCTCGCCCTGGCGCACGCCCTGCATCGCGATGGATCCGACGGTGCCGAAGGCCGCGTGCCGCGGCGCGAGGCCGTCGGGCACCGGCGCGTAGAGGTTCTTCGGCACCCAGTTGAGCTCGGCGTGCAGCGCGTGCTCGTTGCCGGCGCAGGCCACGAGATCGCCGACCTTCACGTCGTCGACCCCGGCGCCGACCTGCTCGACCACGCCGCACAGCGAATAGCCGAGCGGGGTGTAGGAGTCCAGCTTGCCCATCACCTTGCGGTAGGTGGCGGGCACCCCGTTGGTGGCCACGCTCTGCGCGACCTTGGCGACCTGGTCGGGCCGGGAGCGGGCCTTGCCCACCATCGACATGCCGGCCTCGGAGACCTTCATGAGCTCGGTTCCGGTGGATATCAGCGAGTAGGCGCTGCGGACGAGCACACCGCCCGGCTTGCACCCCGGCGCCGGGACGTCGAGCAGCGCCAGTTCGCCGCTCTTGTAGTTCTGCACAACCTGCTTCACCCGAGCTCCTCTTGTTTCAACTTCCAACGCCGTCAAGCCGCTTGTCTCCGGCCGGAGCCGGAGGTCGCGTCGCGATACCAGTACTCGAGGGTCAGCACATGCCACAGATGCTTGGAGAAGTCCCGCTGACCGGCGGCGTCCTCGGCGACCATGCGCGCGAGGGCGTCGCGGCGCAGGATCCCCGAGCTGACGAGCACTCCGTCGTTGACCACCTCGCGCACCAGCGGTGCCAGGTCCCGGCTCATCCAAGCCCGCAGCGGTGCGCTGAACAGGCCCTTGGGCCGGTACACGATCTCCCGCGGCAGGATCGAGGTGGCCGCCTCCTTGAGGACGGCCTTGCCCTGCCGGCCGACGATCTTGCGGTCGCCGGGCACGGCGAACGCCGCCTTGACCACCTCGACGTCCACGTAGGGCACCCGCACCTCGGTCGACGCGGCCATGCTCGACCGGTCGGTGTAGGCGAGGTTCAGGCCCGGCAGGAACATCCGGGCGTCGCCCAGGCACATGCGGTTGACGAAGTCGTCCAGTGCGTTGTCCTCGTAGATGTCCGCGTGTTCGGTCACCACGTCGTCGACCGTCGCGGCCAGATCCGGATTGACCAGGGCGAGCAGCTCCCCCTGGTCGTACATGGTGTAGCTGCGCCGGAACGCGGCCTCCTCCGACAGGTCGGCGAAGGAGAGGAACCGCTTCGCGAAGCGCACCGAGCGAAAGCCCCGGCGGGCGGTGGCGACCGGCAGCCGGTCCACGGCCCTGGACAGGCCGCGCCGCAGGGGCCGCGGGACGCGCTGGTAGCGCAGCGCGAGCACGTTGGCCAGGTGCTTGCGGTATCCGGCGAACAGCTCGTCGGCGCCCATGCCCGAGAGCATCACCTTGACCCCGGCCTCCCTGGCGGCCGAACAGATCAGGAAGGTGTTGATCGCGGCGGGATCGCCGATCGGCTCGTCCAGGTGGTGCGTCATCTGCGGCAGCAGGTCGAGCACGTTCGGGGCGATCTCGATCTCGTGCAGATCGACGCCGAACTGCTCGGCGACCTGCCGGGCATAGCGCAGGTCGTCCGGCATCGCCTCGAACTTGGCGTCCTCGGCGCGGAACCCGATCGTGTAGGCGGAGATACCGGGCCGGTCGCGGGCCGCGAGCGCGGTCAGGTAGCTGGAGTCGAGACCGCCGGAGAGGAAGGTCGCCACGGGCACGTCGGCAAGCAGGTGCTGCCGGGTCGACTCCTCGACGACGGCGGCCAGGTCGGGCAGTTCGCCGCTGCGGGCCCGCTCCTGCCCCTCGGCGGCGACGTCGCGCAGGTTCCAGAACTGCCCGCGCTCCACCCGGCCGTCGGGCCTGCACCTGAGCCAGCTGCCCGGCGGCAGCTTTTCCGCCTCGCGGTACGCGCACCGCGAGTCCGGCACCCAGTAGTAGAGCAGCGAGGCCACCAGCGCCGCGTCGTCCACCTGGAGCGATCCGCCGGTCACGGCGGCCAGTGCCTTGAGCTCGGAGGCGAACACCACACCGCCGCCGCGCCGCAGCAGGAACAGCGGCTTGATGCCGAGCTGGTCGCGGGCGAGCACGAGTTCACCGGTTCGCTCGTCGAAGATGCCGAACGCGAACATGCCGCGCAGCCGGGGCAGACAGTCGGTGCCCCAGCGCCGCCACGCCTCGAGCAGCACCTCGGTGTCGGAGGTGCCGCGGAAGCGCACCCCGGCGCCCTCCAGCTCGGCGCGCAGTTCGGGCGCGTTGTAGAGCTCGCCGTTGTACGTCAGGGCGAGATGGCCCGAGACCATCGGCTGGGCGCCGGTCTCGGACAGGTCGATGATGGACAGGCGGCGGTGCCCGAGCTGCACTTCGCCGTCACCGGCGGGGTGGCCGTACCGGCCCGCCCCGTCCGGTCCGCGGTGGGCGAGGACATCGGTGAGCCGGTCGGTCACGGCCTTCCCGTCCGGCCATCTGTAGGTGCCTGCGATGCCGCACATGTCTTACCGCGCCTCCTGGTCGCTGTCCGGAACTCGTACTGCCCGCGACTGCCGCTCCGACGGCTGCCGGCCCGCGGCGTTCTGCCGGGCGAGGCGTTCGCTGTGGCCGCGCAGCGCGGTGTGCCGGCCGTCCCACAGGGTGCCGTCGGTCCGGTCCCGCGGATCGGGGTCGACGAGCACCACACCGATCACCGGGATGAGCAGGTCCGCGAGCTGCCGCGCCACGGTGTGCAGCCATGCGGTGCTGCCGTGCCCGGCGCGTACGACGAGCACGGTCTGGGAACCGAGGTCCTGAAGGCCGGTCCACGCCGTGCCGGGCGCGACCGAGCCGACACCGATCCGGCGCATCTGATGCGGCACGGTCGCGGCACGATCGGCGCTGACCACGGCCGGGCCTCCCGGTTCCTGGCCGCGGCCGGCGCGTTGCAGGGCCGGCAGGTCATCGATGATGACCACGGGGCCCTCCTCCGACAGCGCCTTCGCCAGGTCAAGGGCGATCACGCTCGTGCTGTGCGCACTGCCGAGCTCCAGGAGCGACACCGATTCCGACGCGTCGCGCACGGTGCGGGCCAGCGTCGATATGAGCCGTTCGTGTGCCGCGCGGGTGCGTCGCAGCTGCCACAGTCTGATCGGCCGGCGGGGCACGGGGCGCAGCTCCGCGATGACCGAGGCACCCAGGTTCGCGGCGATCTCCCGGCGCAGGACCGGGCGGTCGGCCACCACCGAACCGATCGCGGCCACCGCAAGCCCGATGACGAGCCCGAGAGCGAACCCGATCCCGGCCTGGGTGGCCAGGGCCAGGGGCAGGGAGTTGTGCACCGCGCGCGGGTCGTCCACGATCTGCGTGCCGGAGACGATCCGGGGTGTGCCCATGCGCGCGTCCTCGGCGCGCTGGTCGAAGTCGGCGATCCGCGAGGTGAGTTCGGCCCGGCGGGCGAAGAGCGACTCCAGGGTCGCCGACGACTCCGGGTCGCTGCCCGTCGTCCTGCCGCCGATCGATTCGTTGACCCGCGCGAGTTCCTTGCGCATGCGGTCGCGCTGGTCGCGCAGGGCCTTGGACTCGGCCTTGGCGGCTTCCTGCATCCGCCGCACGTGGTCCGCGATGAACGCGTCCGCCAACGCCTGTGCCCGGGCCACCGCTTGTGCGTCGCTGTCACCCGTCACGTCGATCTGCAGCAGGTTGTTGGTCACGCCGGTGCCCCGGTACTCCCGCAGGAAATCCTCGGGTTTCATCGGTGACTTGAGGGCTTTGAGGGCCTTGTCGGCGATCCGCGTGGTCTGCAGTACCTCCACGTCGGTACGGATCAGCGTTCCGGTGTCGTTCGGCTGGTCGTCCTGATGCGCGACCAGCACCTTGGCCGTGGCGGCCGGTGCCGGGGGTCGCAGGACCGCCAGCGCCCCGCCGAGCAGCAGCCCGACGAGCGCCAGGGTGCACCAGAGGCGGCGGCGCCTGCGCACCGACACCACCAGCGCGTGCAGGTTCAGCAGCGGAGCGGCCGCCGACGGCTCCGAGGTCGTGTCCGTCGTCACGCCGGGCCTCCCGTCGCGTGGCCGCGGGCCGCGAGCGCGGGGGTGGGGTTCTCCGGGGGGTGTGCGACCGACCGCCCCGGACGGTCCCGGACGGTGCCGGCGAGGACGATGCCGATGACCTCGTGCCTGCCGTCCGCACACGCCTCGGCGATGCCCGTGAGCTCGGCCGCGGTCCAACTGCCCGCACTGAGCACGACCAGGGCCCCGGACTCGGCGTCACGGTCCGGCACCATCGGCCGGGTCACCGGGACGTGCACCATCCGCATCCGCGGTTCGGTTCCGGCCGTGGCGACGAGCTGCTCGGCGGCCCGGCTGCCGGCCTCGTCGCCGTCCGGTACGACCACGAGGAGCCCGCGCGAGCCCGGCAGTTGAATCCGGATGCGCGCGCAGACCCGCCGGTAGCGCAGCTGCCTGCCGGCCTCGTCGGAGGCCGCCGGGGTCGGTATGTTCCAGCGGGTGTCGAGGCCGAGGAAGCGGCGGGCCCGGGCCCGCGGGCCCCCGCCCCGGTGCTTGCTCCGTCCGCCGGGCACGTCGACGGTGCCGATGAGCGTGGAGCCCAGCGCCGCGGCGATCTCCGGCTCGGTGCGCAGCCTGCGGTTCGAGCGTGCCGCGGTGAGATGGGCGATGACCGCGACCAGCAGGGACAGCAGCGCCCCGCCGGCCATGAGCTGCGTCCTCGTCGGCGGTGCCTCGCCGGTCGGCAGGGCCGCGGGCCCCATGACGACCATGCCGGCCTTGCCGGTCGCCGGGTCGGCCTCTTCCAGTTTCTTCATGGCCTCCTCCAGCGAGGTGCGCAACTTCTCCAGAGAGGTGCGCACCTGCACGCTCTCCACGGTCTGCCCCGGATCGGCGGACTTGGCCAGTTCGCTGATGCGGCGGTTGGTCTCTGCGACCTTCTTGCGCAGCGCCTCGGGACCCGACGCCCTCGCGGGGTCCGTGCTGCCGCCCGCGACCCGGGTGGCGAAGGTGACGAACTCCTTGGCCACCCGGTCGGCCAGTTGCTGGGCGCGCTCCGGGGTTTCGGCCGTACCCGAGATCGTGACGATGTTCCCGTCGGCGGCCTTGGCGCTCACCTGGTCGATGAGCTCGCTGCCGTCGCCGCCCGTCCACTCGAGCGCGTCGGCCGCCCGGTCGACCACCGATGAGCTGGTCGCGACGTTCACCTGGGTGAGCAGCTCGCGTTCCTCCCACGCCCCCGGCAGCAGCACGGATGCCGATGCCGTGTACCGCGGCGGGAACACCGCCACCGAGGCGCCGTAGCCGAGAAGTGCGCCCGCCAGGGCGATGACGGCGAGCAGCCGCCAACGCCTGCGGAAGATCCGTCCGATCGTGACCAGACGTATGGTGTCGTCGCTCAACGGTGCCGCCTCCTCCCCTTCCGGATCGGGGTGCCACCGACACGGGTGTGGTCGAGGCAGGCAGCGGCGTATGCGGCGAGCAGCGATCTCTGGGAGTTGTGCCAGGAGAGCTCTCCGCCGACCCGCTCCTGGCCGAGCTTGCCCATCCGGGCACGCTTGTCCGGGTCGTCGAGGAGCTGCGCGGTGAGCCCGGCGAATGCCGTCTCGTCGTTGGCGGGCGCGTACACGGCGGCGTCACCGGCGGAGACGCGCGCCTCCCGCAGGTCGAAGGAGACGATCGGCCGGCCCATGGCCATGTATTCGAGGACCTTGTTCATGGTCGACACGTCGTTGAGCGGATTGCGCGGGTCCGGCGAGAGGCACACGTCCGCGGTGGACAGGTAGCGCACCAGGTCGGCGTCCGGAATGCGCCCGGTGAACTGCACCTGCTCGGAGAGCCCGAGCTCGCCGGCCAGTTCCACCATCGCGTCGAAGGCGTCGCCGGAGCCGACGAACACCGCGTGCCAGTCGGTCCGCCCGAATTCGTCGCGCAGTTTCGCCAGGGCCCGCAAGGCGTAGTCCACACCGTCCTGAGGGCCCATGACGCCCAGGTAGCACAGCAGATGCTCCTTGCCGCGCTTCAACTCCGGCTCGGGCGGCACCGGTTGGAACCTCTCGACCGCGGGCGCGCTGCGCACCACGAAGACATCCTCCGGCTTCTTGCCGCCGCGGCTGACCGCGACGTCCCGGTAGCTCTCGTTCGTGGCGATCACGATGTCCGCGGCCCGGTAGGTCATCCGCTCGATGGCGCACACGGCGCGGTAGAGCAGGTCCTTGCCGCGGCCGAAGCGGGACAGATACAGCTCGGGCACCAGGTCGTGCTGGTCGAACACGAACCGCGCGCCGCGCCGTGTCAGCCACCGGGCCGGCAGGAACAGCAGGTCCGGCGGATTGCAGGCGTGCACCACATGGACGGGGCCGACCTTGCGGATCAGGCGGGCGGTATGCCACAGCGCCGATCCGTATTCGCGCAGATAGCCGGACGGTCCTCCGGTGGCCGCGTTCAGCGGGTAGCGGTGGATCCGCACCCCGTCGATCTCGACCTCGGCCTCCGTGTCCCGCTTCGTGCCCTGCGGGCAGATGACGTGCACTCTCCAGCCCGCGTCGCGCAGTGTCGTGCATTCCTGCCACACCCGCCGGTCGAAGGGCACCGACAGGTTTTCCACCAAAATCAGCGCGCGACGGGCAGGCCCGCCGCCGCTCGTTGCGTTACCAAGCAAGGCCCACGTACCCCGGTTCTGTCCGGCGCGCTTCGGCGTCGGGTAGGCGGATCAGATCAATGAGCACCGGCGCGGGCCCGTGGGGCAGCGCCGAAAGGACGGCCGGGTCCTTGGTCCCGACCAGGCACACCTCGGAGTGGTCGAGGACTTCGTCGACGGAGTCCGCGAGGAGCTGCGCCAGGTGCGGAAGGCGGGTCTCGATGTACTCGCGGTTCGCGCCGATCAGCCGGGAGAGGCTGACGTTGGCGTCGTAGATCCGCAGGTCGTAGCCCTTGCCGAAGAGCCTCTCGGCCAGCTCGACCAGCGGGCTCTCGCGCAGGTCGTCGGTGCCGGGCTTGAAGGAGAGACCGAACAGGCCCACCTTGCGCTTGCCGGTGCGCTCGACCAGCTCCACCGCGCGCTGCAAGTGGTCCGCGTTCGAGGGCAGCACATGGGAGAGGATGGGCACCGAGATGTCGGCACGCTGCGCCGCGTGGACCAGGCTGCGTAAGTCCTTGGGCAGGCAGGAGCCGCCGAAGGCGAAGCCGGGCCGCAGGTAGGCGGGGCTGATGTTGAGCTTGCGGTCGGCCAGGAACACGTCCATGACCTGGTGCGAGTCCACGCCGAGCGCCTGGCACACCGCGCCGAGCTCGTTCGCGAAGCCGATCTTGAGGCCGTGGAACGCGTTGTCCGCGTACTTGATCGCCTCGGCCGTCGGCACCGGTACCCGGAACACCTCGCCGGGCAGGCTCTCGTAGAGCGAGGCGACCACGTCGCCGCTTGCCCGGTCGAATTCGCCGATGACGGTCTTGGGCGGGTCGAAGAAGTCCCGCACGCTCGTGCCCTCGCGCAGGAACTCCGGGTTGACCGCGACCCCGATGTCCACCCCGGCGGTGCCGCCGAGGGACTTCTCCAGGATCGGCACGAGCAGGTTCAGGCAGGTGCCCGGCAGCATGGTGCTGCGGAACACGACGGTGTGCCGTCCGCCCCGCTCGGCCACCGCCGCGCCGATCTGTTCGGTGACCCGCTCCAAGTACGTGGTGCACAGGCTGCCGTTGGGCTCCGAGGGTGTGCCGACACAGATCAGCGATACCTCGCTGCCCATGATCGCCTCGCGGACGTCGACGGTGGCGCGCAGCGCCCCGCCCGCCACGACCTCGGCGGTGAGCTCGCCGATCCGCTCCTCGACC
The DNA here is from genome assembly GCF_050270335.1 of Streptomyces sp. NPDC059900. Classification (NCBI taxonomy): domain Bacteria; kingdom Bacillati; phylum Actinomycetota; class Actinomycetes; order Kitasatosporales; family Streptomycetaceae; genus Streptomyces; species Streptomyces sp. NPDC059900. The sequence goes on along the minus strand of NZ_JBNNJZ010000308.1, from coordinate 1,416 downwards.
ACGGGGGCTTTGCCGTCGTTGACCAGGTCGACCTTCACCTGGTTGACGTCCACCCCGATGACCTCGTGGCCCATGCTGGCCAGGCACGCGGCCGACACGCAGCCCACATAACCGAGACCGAAAACGCTGACTCTCATTAGCTGTCCTTCCCCCCGGGCAGGCCCCCACGGCCTGCCATCCGCGCGCCCGACGGGCGACGCCCCCCTTGCATCAGTAGGCCCCCTGGCCGTAAAGCACCGCACGCAGCGTCTTCCACAAGATCACCGAGTCCAGGGCGAGCGACCAGTCCTCCACGTACCGCAGGTCGAGCCGCACCGCCTCCTCCCACGGCAGGTCGCTGCGTCCGCTGATCTGCCACAGGCCGGTCAGGCCCGGCTTGACCAGCAACCGCCGCCGGATGTCCGGCCCGTAGGCGGCGGACTCCTCCGGCAGCGGAGGCCGCGGGCCGACGAGCGACATCGATCCGGTGAGTACGTTGAACAGCTGCGGGAGCTCGTCGATCGAGTACCGGCGCAGCACCGCACCCACCCGGGTCACCCGCGGGTCCCGGCGCAGCTTGAACAGCAGCCCCGCGCCTTCGTTGCGGTGGGCCAGCTGGGCGCGCGCCGCGTCCGCTCCGGCCACCATGGTGCGGAACTTGAAGATGGTGAACTCGTGGCCGTCCTTGCCGACTCTGCGCTGGCGGTAGAGCGCCCCGCCCCGGCTCTCCGCGAGGACGAGCAGGCCGACGAGCACCATCAGCGGCGCGAACAGCAGCAGCAGGATCGCCGCGCCGAGGCGGTCGACGACGCCTTTGACCACCCGGCGGCCCCCGGTGAAGGTCGGCATGCTGACCCGCAGGAGCGGAATGCCGAGCACCGCGTCGACGTGCAGCCGCGGTCCCGCCACCTCCATGAGCACCGGGGCCACGACCATCTCGGCGTCGCTGCCTTCGAGGTTCCAGGCCAGGCGCTGCAGCCGGTCCGGTGACCAGTGCGGGTCCGGGGTGACCGCGACGACGCGGTAGCCGTCGCGGCGTACGTGGTTGGCGACGTCCGTCAGCCGGCCGACGACCGGCACTCCGTCCAGTTGGTCACCGTCGAGACCCAGGCCGTCCGTGGTGCACACCGCGTCCACCTGCCAGCCCAGGTGCGGGAACTTGCGGGTGCGGGTGATCAGGTCGCTGACGGTGGCCAGGCTCCCGGCGGCGAGCACCGGGCGCAGGCACCGCCCTTCCTTGCGCTGCTTGTGCAACCACAGGCGCAGCAGATACCGCGCGGTCATGGTGATGAGCGCGATCGCGGGGACCGCGACGAAGATCCAGAGTTTGATGTTGCGCGAGGTGAGAGCGATCCCGCCGAGCGCCAGTACGACGACCGCCGTGAACAGCGAGCGTCCGAGCCGGCGGAACTCCTCGGCACCCTGGCCGAGTACCGC
>NZ_JBNNJZ010000307.1:0-9853 GCF_050270335.1 Streptomyces sp. NPDC059900 | reverse complement strand
GCGAGCACCTGTGTCACCAGGGTCGACTTCCCGGAGCCGGATACTCCGGTCACCGCCGTCAGCACGCCGAGCGGCACGTCGACGGACACGTCGTGCAGATTGTGCCGGGAGACGCCGCTCAGGTGCAGCCAGCCCTGCGGCTTGCGGGGGCGGCGGGTGGCGGGCCGGGCGCGTCCGAACAGATGACGGCCGGTGGCCGACTCCTCGACCGCTTCGAGGCCGGGGACCGGACCGCTGTACAACACCCGCCCACCGGCCTCCCCGGCGCCCGGTCCGATGTCGACGACCCAGTCGGCCCGGCGTACGACGTCCATGTCGTGCTCCACGACGAACAGTGAGTTGCCCGACGCCTTGAGCTGGTCGAGGACATCGAGCAGGGGCTCCGCGTCGGCGGGGTGCAGACCGGCGGACGGCTCGTCGAGCACGTAGACCACGCCGAAGAGCCCGGAGCGCAGCTGGGTGGCGATCCGCAGGCGCTGTGCCTCGCCGGGCGAGAGGGTCGTCGAGCGGCGGCCGAGACTGAGGTAGCCGAGGCCCAGGCCGAGCAGCACCTCGATACGGGCGACCACGTCGGCGCAGATCCGCACCGCTGCCTCGGTGTTCTCCCCGGACCGGTCGGTCGACGCTTCCGGCAGCTGTGCCACGGGCCGCAGCAGGGCCGCGACCTCGGCCAGCGGCAGCGCGTTGACCTCGGCGAGGGACCGGCCCGCGAAGGTGACCGCGAGCGCTTCGGGCCGCAGGCCGCTGCCCTGGCACGCGCGGCAGGGCACGCTCCGTACGAACCGCAGCGCGCGGTCGCGCATCCGCTGGCTCTTGGAGTCGGCGAGAACGTGCATGACGTGCTTGCGGGCGCTCCAGAACGTGCCGTGGTAGCCGTAGTCGACACGGCCAGGCTCGGGCTCGATGAGGACGGCGGGCTGTTCGTCGGTGTAGAGCAGCCACTGCCTGTCCTTCTTCCTGAGCCTGCGCCACGGTCGGTCGATGTCGATGCCGAGACCGCTCACGATGCTGCGCAGGTTGGCGCCCTGCCAGGCGCCGGGCCAGGCAGCGATCGCGCCGTCCCGGATGCTCAGCGAAGGGTCGGGGACGAGCAGATCTTCGGCGACGTCGAGAGTCGCGCCCAGGCCGTGGCACTGCGGGCAGGCGCCGGCCGAGGTGTTGGGCGAGAACGCCTCGGCCTCAAGGCGTCCGGCGTCCGGCGGGTAGGTCCCGGCACGGGAGTAGAGGATGCGGAGCAGGTTGGACAGAGTGGTGAGCGTGCCGACCGTCGAGCGTGAACTGGGCGCCCCGCGGCGCTGTTGCAGGGCCACGGCGGGCGGCAGTCCGGTGATCTCCTGCACGTGCGGCGCGCCGACCTGTTGCAGCAGCCGGCGGGCGTACGGCGCCACGGACTCGAAGTAGCGGCGCTGGGCCTCGGCGTAGAGCGTGCCGAAGGCGAGCGAGGACTTGCCCGAACCGGAGATGCCGGTGAAGGCGACCAGCGCGTTCCGCGGAATGTCCACATCCACGTTGCGCAGGTTGTGCTCGTTGGCGCCCAGGACACGCACGCAGTGCTCAGCCGCGGAATCTTCCATGGCATGTCTTTAACCGTTCGGGCCGCCGGGCTTGGCCGCCACGCGAATGAAAGACAGTCAGGCCCCCACGATGCGCCGGACGTTGTCGATGTCTCCGCACCCCGCCCGCAACTGCTTGGCGCGTTCCTCGGTGAAGGCGGTGCCCAGTTCCTCGCGGCGCTCCATGGCCACGTTCTCGCGTGCGCCGTTGAGGATCGTCCGCTCCTCCTCGTCGGTGTGGTGGGCCACCGCCTCGACGAGCTTCTCCAGCTTGTCGTCCCAGTCCTCGGAGCCGACGTCCTTGACCTCCAGGAGGGCCAGCAGCGCCTTGTTGCCGTCCTCGTGCTCCTCGACGCCGTGTTCGACCTCGTCGTTGTCGATGTCCCGGTAGCGCTTGAGCGAGGGATAGACGTCCCGTTCCTCCGCGAGCGCGTGCGCGATGAGCAGATCGGCGAACTCCCGCAGGGCCTCGGCCCGTTCGGCCTCCACGCTGCGCATCTGGCGGAACAGCTCCTCCATCCGCCGGTGATCGTCGAGGATCAGCTCTACGACGTCGGTCGACGCTGCCTTCTCCGGCATGCGGGGCTCCTTCTCGGCAGGGGGCACAGGGGCGCGGTGCGGTGAGTGCCTTCGTACAGATACGTAGCGTGCGCACCGCTCCCGCGCGGTGCCCCGTGTACCCGGCCGTCGCGTGTGTCACTCCTGCGGCCTACCGAAGCGCGGCGTACGTCCTGTCGGGGGTGTGGTGTGCGTCCCTGCCGAGGGCGTGCTCAGCGGGCGGTGCCCGGTTCGCCGGACAGGGCGATGCGGGCGGTGATGCGTTTGCCGGCCGGTTCGGGGTGCACGTCGAAATTCTGGGCGACGGCCATGACGATCTCCAGGCCGTGCCCGCCGATCCTGAGCGGGTCCTCGGTGCGGGCGACGGGCCGGGCTGTGGCGCTGTCGTGCACGGTCACCGCCACCGCCGCGTCCACGATGCTCAGCTCCATCAGCATCGGCCCCGGGGCGTACTTGCAGGCGTTGGTGACCAGTTCGCTGACCACCAGCTGGGTGAGGTCCATCGCGCGGGCGGAGACGGGGACGTTCTGGTCCGCCCGGGCGCGCGTGAGGAAGTCGACCGCGAGGTGGCGTGCCTCGGCGATGGAGGAGTCCCCGCCGTTCAGTGGGACGGCGACACTCATGGTGTGAGTTACCGACGGCCCGTCGCCGTCAATGCCGGCTGACTCCATTTCCTCTCCACCTTCATCCCCGTTGTCTGCGCTCCCCTACCCTGCTGGACGCGGTACATACAGGTCTGACCCGGATCGATAATCCGTTCGAGCGAACCCGCCGTCCCGTCGGACGGATTCGCGGTGTTTGCCCGGCCCCGTACCGTGCCAGCGAGTGCAGTCGAGAACATGGTGACAGACCTTTGCCCTGAGCGACCGCCCCTGCGGCAGGTGCACTCCGGTGCCGGGACCGTACCCGCGCCCGTACGCGCCCACCCGCGACCGCCGGGAAGCGGCCGCCGGGGATTCTGCGAGGATGTGCCGCATGGCAGCGCTGAGCAGGAACTACGTGACGGTGACCGGTCGCGACGGGGGACCCGTGGTGATGCTGGCGCACGGGTTCGGGTGCGACCAGAACATGTGGCGCCTGGTGGTTCCGCTCCTGGAGAGTGACTTCACCGTGGTGCTGTTCGATCATGTGGGTGCCGGGCGTTCGGATCTGTCGGCGTGGAGCGAGGAGCGCTACTCGTCGCTGGACGGATACGCGGAGGACATCCTGGAGATCTGCCGTGAGCTGGATCTCGGCCCGGTGACGTTCGTGGGGCACTCGGTGAGCGCGATGATGGGCGTCCTCGCCGCGGCCCGGCAGCCGGAGGCCTTCGCCGCCCTGGTCCTGCTCGCCCCCTCGCCGTGCTTCATCGATGACCCTGCCACCGGCTATCGCGGCGGGTTCAGCGCCGGGGACATCGACGAACTGCTCGGCTCGCTGGACGCGAACTACCTGGGCTGGTCGGGCGCCATGGCTCCGGTGATCATGGGTAATCCCGGGCGGCCGGAACTGGGCGAGGAGCTGACGAACAGCTTCTGCCGCACCGACCCGGACATCGCGCGCGTCTTCGCCCGCGTCACGTTCCTCTCCGACAACCGCGACGACCTCGCACGGGTCAGTGTTCCCGCCCTGGTCGCGCAGTGTTCGAGCGACGCGATCGCGCCCCCGGAGGTCGGAGCCTTCGTCCACGCGCAGATCCCCGGCAGCCGCCTCGTCACCCTCAACGCGACCGGGCACTGCCCCCAGCTCGCCGCGCCCGAAGAGACGGCGGCCGCCATCTCGGAGTTCACGGAAGCCGTCGCGCGATGATGTCCGAGACCAGCGACGGCGGGGGCGGCGAGCGTCCGGACCGCGGTGAAGGCCCGGACCGCGGCGAGCGGCCTGGCGACGAGCACGCGGCGTTCTCCGCGCTCCTGGAGGACAGCGTCGAGGACCTGTACGAGCACGCGCCGTGCGGCTATCTCTCCACGCTCCTCGACGGCACCATCGCCAAGATCAACACGACGCTCCTCGACTGGCTCGGCCACGCCCGCGCCGACCTGGTGGGCCGCAGGACGTTCTCCGACCTGCTGACCGTGGGCGGCAGGCTCTACCACGAGACGCACTTCGGACCCCTGCTGCGCATGCAGGGCGAGGTCAGCGGAATCGCCCTGGAGCTGAAGGCGGCCGACGGCGGCCGCCTTCCCGTCCTGGTGACCTCCACGGTCAAGACCGGCGGCGACGGGCAGCCGCTGCTGATCCGCACCACCGTCTTCGACGCCAGGGACCGCCGCGCCTACGAGACCGAGCTGCTGCGCGCCCGGCAGGAGGCGGAGCGCGAACGCGAAGAGCTCAAGCGGATCAACACCGCCCTCCAGCAGACCCTGCTGCCCCCGGCCCTGGTGAGCGTGCCCGGCCTGGAGGTCGACGCGTACTACCACATCGCCTCGACGGACACGGTCGGCGGCGACTTCTACGATCTCTTCCCGCTTGCCGCGGGCACCTGGGGACTGTTCCTTGGCGACGTGTGCGGCAAGGGCGCCGCCGCCGCGGCCGTCACCTCCCTGGCCCGCTACACGCTGCGGGCCGCCGCGGTCTACGACCCCGACCCGGCCGCCGTCCTGAGCAACCTCAACACGGTCCTCAACCACGAATACACCGGCGACGACCCGCGGTTCTGCACCGTCGTCTTCGGCCTGCTCGCCCCCGACACCGACCAGGGCGGCTTCCGCGTCACCCTGGCCGGCGGCGGCCACCCGCCGGCCCTGCTCCTGCGCGGGGACGGCAGCGCAGACCACATCCCCACCCCCGGCGGGCAGCTCATCGGCGTCCTGCCCGACGCCCACATCGCCACCACCAGCATCCGCCTCACGGCGGGGGACACCCTGCTGCTGTACACCGACGGCCTCACCGAGGCGCACACGGCTTCGAACAGCGACGACGGCCGCTACGGCGACGAAGCCCTCCTCGGCTTCGCCCGTGCGCTCGCCCCCACCAACGCTGCGGGCGCCGTCGCCGCGATCCGCGACCTGCTCGACACCTTCGGCACCGGCGTCGACGACGACACCGCCGTCCTGGCCATCAGCGTGCCCCGACCCACCAGTGAAGAGCCGCAGTGACCCAGCTCACCATTCGCACCCGGACCACCGCCGCCGGCCCCGTCGTCGAACTGACCGGCGAACTCGACTATGACAGCGTCTCCCGGCTGCGCGACCTCCTGCCCGGACTGCCCCTGTCGGCAGGCCAGCAGCTCGTCATCGACCTCACCGGCCTCACGTGCTGCGACTCGAGCGGCATCAGCGCCCTCCTCGCCGCCCGCAACCACGCCCTGGCCGCCGGCGCGGACATCGCCCTGGCAGCCGTGCCCAACTGCATCAACCGTATCTTCGGCGTGGTCGGCCTGGCCGAGGTCTTCCCCGCCTTCACCACTGCCCGGGAGGCAGAAACCGCCTGGACACGGACGGCGCCCAGGCCCTGAGCCCGGTGATCAGCCGATGGGCGGGCGGTACGCGCGGCCGACGCGGCGGATCTCCTCCAGCGGGTAGGGAGTTTTCCTGGTCTCGTACTGGAGACTGCGGAAGAAGCCCACCATCACTTCGGTGAGCGGTGCGTGTCGGGTGATGAGCCTGGCGGCCGCCGCCGGAATGCCCGCGGGACGCTCGCCGCGGGCGAATGCGCGGATCTGTGCCTCGCGGTCGTCCCTGCCGTACCCGTACAGGGCGCTGACCAGCCAGTTCACCAGGTAGGTGAGCGCGTAGACGCGGTCGTACGTCCGGTGCCGGTCGAAGAAGTCGGTTTCCTGCCGCGACAGTTCGAAGCGGGAGGACAGCGCGAGGCCGTAGTCGGCGAAGTAGAGGCGGCGGCCGTCGGTGAGGATGTTCTCGAAGTGGGCGTCGAAGTGCAGGAGACCGCGGGCGTTCATGAACGCGGTGCCGGCTTCCAGGCTCTTCTCCACCATGGTGCAGGCCCGTTCGGCGGCATCGGTGCCGGCGGCCAGCCGCCCGCCCAGCCACTGGTGCAGGTTCTGCGGGATGTACTCCAGAAACAACGCGACGCAGGCCGAGGAGTCCCGCAGCGCCTCGATCCGGTCGCGCACCCGCGCTCCGCGGCCCCAGTAGGCCACCGCCTCTTCGACGTCGGCCAGTTCCCCGGGCAGGGGCGTGGAGTCGGGCAGGACCCGCCAGTGGTACATCAGGGGAAAGTTCGCGCAGGCCCCCGAGATCACCCAGTCCGTCGTACGGGTGTGTACGGCGAGCTCCCGCCAGGCCCCGAATCCCGGGCCGCCGATCCCGTACTGGCAGAAGACCGGAAGCCCGAAGACGTTCGCCGTGGACCCGGTGTTCTCCGGCCGCCGCTCCAGATCGGTGAGCGGCACCCGTTTGACGAAGACCGGAACACCCGAGATCTCCAGCAGGGCCGACTTCCCGCCGATGCCGGAACCCATCGGGGAGGCCGTGTCCAGGAGATCCAGCAGGCGCTCGTCGCTGTGCCGGGCCAGAGACGTGGACACGGCCTCGTGGGCGGCTAGACGTGATCCGCGGGACGACATGCCGGGGCCTTTCGCGGCGGGATCTAGCGGGCGGCTGAGCGTAGGGCCGTCAGGGCCCGGTCCGCGTGGGCGCTCATCCGGAACTCGCTGCGCACCACCTCCAGGACGCGGCGGTCTGGGGCGATGACGAAAGTGGCCCGCTTGGTCGGCAGCGGGCCGAAGCCGCGTGCCACGCCGAACTGCCCGCGCACCACGCCTTCCGGGTCCGACAGGAGCGGGAAGCCGAGCGTGTGCCGTCCCGCGAACTCGCTCTGGCGCTCGACGGGGTCCGAACTGATCCCCACCGGCCGGGCGCCCACCGCCGCGAACTCGGCTGCCAGATCCCGGAAGTGGCATGCCTCGGCCGTGCAGCCGGGCGTCATCGCCGCCGGATAGAAGAACACCACCACCGGGCCCTCGGACAGCAGCGACGAGAGCGCCGTGGGTGTGCCCGTCTCGTCGGGCAGCGTGAAGTCCTGGACGACGGAGCCGACTTGGATGCGGGTCATCGCTGCGCTCCTCGGCCGGTACGGACGACGGAAGGCAAAGCGGAAGCGAGCGGTGGACGAGGGGGGTGGACGGGCACGGGGTTCTCCTCACGGCGCGACGGCACGAGGCACGGGCCCGGGCACAGCACGGGCCCGGGCACGAGCGCAGGCACGGATGCCGGCACTTGCTCTGGCAGTGGCCGGCATCAGCACCGGCCTCTGCCCCGCGATACTACTCGGCGGTAAGGAGCAGTGCCCGCGGCCTGGTTCGCCGCGGGCACCACGTCGGAGCCCCTGGAGCCGCCCTGGTGCCCCAGGGGCCGATCAGCCGTGTGCGCACCAGGCGCACACGAGACCTGCCGTCACGCCGCCTTGGCGTGCGCGGTGCCCTGCTCGGTGCTCTCGTCGCCGCGGACGGCCTCCGCGCGGACCCGGGCACAGCTGGTGGTGATGAGACGCGAGACGTGCATCTGCGAGATGCCGAGCTCCTCGGCGATCTTGCTCTGCGTCATGTCCTCGAAGAAGCGCAGGTACAAGATGGTCCGCTCACGCTCCGGCAGCCGCCGCAGACCGGCCTTGGCCGCCTCCCGGTCGGTGATGAAGTCGTAGGCGGGGTCGGAGGCGCCCAGGGTGTCCGCAAGGCTGAACCCGTCGGGGTCCGCGGAGATCTCGGCGTCGAGCGACAGGGCGCTGTAACTGGTCAGGGCCTCAAGGCCGTCACGGACCTCGGCCTCCGTGAGGCCGGTGTGCTCGGCAAGGTCCGCGGTGCTGGGCTCGGCGTCCGCGCCCGGCTGCTCCATGAGATCGCGGCGCGCCACCCGCACCTTGTTGCGCAGCTCCTGCACGCGCCGGGGCACCCGTACGTCCCACATGCGGTCGCGGAAGTGCCTGCGCAGCTCTCCGGTGATGGTGGGCACGGCGTAGCTCTCGAAGGCCCCGCGCTCGGGCTCGTACCGGTTGACCGCCTTGATCAGGCCCATCGCGGCGACCTGCCGCAGGTCTTCGAGGTTCTCGCCCTTGTTGCGAAACCGGCCGGCGAGGCGGTTGGCCATGGGCAGCCACGCCGTCACGATCTCCTCGCAGAGCAGGTCGTACTCGGGTCCGCCGTCGAGCGTGGCGAGATGGGCTGCGGCGGCCTTGGTGTCGGGGGCGTCGTCGTGGGGGCGTCCCGTGCGACGACTGGCGGCTGGTGCGGTGGCATCGGTAAGCATCGAAATACGCTCCTCAACGGTGGGCGAACAACTGACCGCGAGAAACGGGATGACCCGGAGCCGGACATCCAGCGGGAGGAGATACACCGCTCCCCGCGGATGCGCCTCCGGTCCGAAGCACGAAGTACGCCTGCCCCTCGACTCGGAGAGGAAACAACGATCGGCGGGACGGATTTTCCGGAGCTCCGTCCGCGAAGGTCCGCGGCGCACTGATCGCGCACCGCCGGACCGACGCATCACCTGGTACTTCCCGGGTACCTGGCAGCCGCGCCGCCATGCCGCCCGGCTCGCTGCCGCAGCCCGCCCGGGCGAGCCTGGAGAAGGCGCCCGCCGCCGAGCGCGGGCACCGCGGACGCAGGGAAGGATGTGCCATGGGCATGCGCAGTCGGTTCAGCCGGTGGCCCGCATACCGGCAGTTCACCGCGCCGACAACACCGCGCCGACAACAATGCCCCTCGGGCGGGCGGGCGTTCGGCGCAGCGGCATCGCTTCGGCCGCGGGCCCGAAGTGCACGGTGGTCCCGCAACGGGGGAACAGCCGTGCCGGGTCTCCGACGTGCGGGCCGTCGGACCAGCGCGAATCATGAGATCGACCCACCGATGAGGAAGGGGCATCACATGCCTGCCGGAGCGAGCAAGAAGCGTGAACGCCAGTACGAGCACATCAAGGAGAGCGTCGAGGACCGCGGAGGCTCGACCAAACGCGCGAAGGAGATCGCCTCCCGCACGGTGAACAAGGAACGGGCCCGTTCGGGCGAGTCGAAGACGGCCAGCAAGACGTCCACGCAGGACAAGAAGTCGGCGTACGAGCGGGGCGGGGAGCGCTCGCACAGCGGCGCGCAGGGGCCGACCAAGGACCAGCTGTACGCGGAGGCCAGGAAGAAGAACATCGACGGCCGCTCGTCCATGAACAAGCAGCAACTCAAGAAGGCTCTCGGCCACTGATATTGCCGCACGCCTCCCGCTGGCCGAGGCCGATCGGGAATTTCACCCGATGCGGCGTGCATGCCGGGATACGAATGGGGAACCCGGGGCGCGGGGTGCGAAGCGAAGCGTCGGAACGGCCCCGGACGCTTGGCCCCGTCGGCCGGCCGCATTGGGGTGCGGCCGGCCGACGCCTTCCGCGCGGCCGGAGTGGCCACAGTGGCCGAACCCGGGGCGCTGCGGGCGACTCGGCGTGTCAGCCCACCAGGGCGTCGTCCGAGAGGAGCGAGTCGTCGGCGGGACGGGCGCCGGGCAGTTGGTGGCTCGCGGCCACCAGGGCGGCGTCGATGTCGCTGGTGCCGGTGGCCAGGCACAGGCTGTACGCGACGTCCTCGTACTCCTGACGGCTTTCTGGGCTTCCCTGGTCGGCCCGCAGGACGGCCAGGGCCTTGTAACGCTCCATCAGGTCGTCCAGGACCACGGGGTGAGCCAGCAGCATGGGAATCCTCTCGGGTCTTGCGATGCGATCATCGCTTCGCCCGTGTGCCCCGGGTGTGGAAGATCAATCGCGGTGAGGCGACGCTCACGCCGGCCCTGGCATGCGTCGGCGCGGCGAGCGCCGGAGCCGTGGCTC
>NZ_JBNNJZ010000306.1:0-9856 GCF_050270335.1 Streptomyces sp. NPDC059900 | reverse complement strand
ATGCGGGGCCCGACGACGTGCAAAAAGGTGCTACTCCTGCTTCTTGCGGCGCGTGCCGAAGACGATCTCGTCCCAGCTGGGCACCGCGGCACGCCGTCCGGGCCGGACGCCGTCGGCCTCCGCCTGGCGGTCGGTGGTGCCGACGAGACGGTCGCGGTGGCTGGCCACCGAGCGCGGCATCAGGACGTCCGCGTACGCGGCACCCGCACCGGCCGCGGCGGGCGGCTCCTCGGCCTCCGGGTCCTCCTCGGGCTCCTCCGCCGCCGGCAGGTCCGTGGTCGGCAGCGCGGGGCGCTCCGGCACGATCATGTCGCCGCGGAAGCTCGGCACCGCCTCCAGGAGGCTGGTGAGCGAGTCCCGCTCCGACTCCGAAACGGCCGCGGTCGCCGCAGTGGCCGCCGTGCCCTCCTCGGCCGGCTCCGGTGGCGGCGGCGCGATCGGACGCTCCAGCTGCCGGTCCAGGGCGCGGTCGAGCGGCCGCTCGGGGGAGGGCCTGTCCCTGGGCAGCCGGGCGATGCGCGGCACGAACGGGAAGCTCGGCTCGGGCGCGGCGATGTCGTCCGTCTCGCCGATCAGCGAGCGCGCCTCGTCGTCCACGGCCTGTACGAGCCGCCGCGGCGGGTCGTACGTCCAGCTCGCGGAGTGCGGTTCGGTCGCGACGCGGTAGACGAGCAGGACTTCCCAGGTGCCGTCGTCGCGGCGCCAGGAGTCCCACTGCACGGACTCCTTGTCGGCGCCGCGCAGGAGCAGTCGCTCCGACACTGCCTCGCCGAGCTGGGGTCCGGTGTTCTCGCCGGGACGGCGTACGGGGGTCTTCCTGGCCCGCTCGGCCATGAAGGCGCGCTCGGCGAGCACGGGTCCTTCGAAGCGGCGGACGCGATCGACGGGGATTCCGGCGAGCGAGGCGACTTCCTCCGCGCTGGCACCGGCACGTATCCGCGCCTGGATGTCGCGCGGGCGGAGGTGGCTCTCCACCTCGATCTCGATCTGGCCGAGACGCGGACGGTCACCGCGCACGGCGGCGCGCAGACGCTCATCGATCGGAAGCGTGTACTCCGTGCTGTCCGCAGCCTTCAGCACCAGCCGTGTGCCGTCGTTGCTGACGGCCACGACACGCAGTTCGGGCATGGGGACCTCCCGGGTGGTGCCTGCCGACGTCACGTGCGTCGCTGCTTCCGCTAGTCGAGTGTGGCCTGCCCGGGTGCAGCCTGCCACAACCTTGCCGAGTTGCCCGGCGTGTCGGGCATGGGCCCTAGGTCGCCGTTATGGCACGGTTACCTGTTTCGCAACTCTCAGTGACCATTTTGGTCACCCTGTGCAGCGAGCCCCCTCCCGGAAGGTCCTGGAAGGCTCCGGGCACCCAGGTGGGAGACCGGACCCAGGGCTCGCAACAGTACTCCATTCGGGCCATGCGGGTGGTCCGCCGCGCCGCTGAAGTTCTCGCGGGGGGCGGGAGTTGGCGCCCGGAGATACCCGGGCAGGGTGGCGCAGTAGTGGCGCACTTCACGGAATCTCCAGAAACGGAACTATCCCCTTAGCCCATACGTCCCTTTCTCGGACAGGTAGTCGCGAAAGGCAGGCAAGGGTCGGAGATGCGTGAAAAGCCGGATTCCGGCAGGGAGTCGAAGGACCGGGCGACCGACGAGGAGGAGTCGAACGGGAAGCGGCGCCTCGATCTGAGTGTGCCGCAAGTGGCGGGCAGCGCGGTGGCCGCGGTCGTCGCGGCGAAGCTGGCGTCGAGCTTCGGCGTCTACGGCACGATCCTCGGCGCCGGTGTGGTCAGCGCCGTCGCGACCTGCGGCGGCACGCTCTTCCAGCACTTCTTCCGGCGCACGGGCGAGCAGATACGTGACGTCACCGTGCAGGCCAAGCCGAGGGCGCGGCAGGTGCCGCTGACCGACGGCTCGGGCGCACCGGTGGCGCAGACGTTCCGGGCGTCGGCCTATACGGACGCCACGGCGCACGCCGGGCACGGGCCGGTGACGACGACATGGGGGAGGGCGGTCGAACCCGACGCCACCTCGGTGCTGCCCGCCGCGGTCGACGCGGAGCGCACGACGGTGCTGCGCGTGGCGGACGCCGACGCCGAGCGCACGACGCTCCTGCCGGCGGCCGATCCGGACGCGGACCGCACGACGCTGCTCCCCGTGACGGGCACCGGCACCGGCATCGATGCCGACGCCGAGAAGACGCAGCTCCTCGGATCGGTCGACGCCACGCGGGCGGTGCCGCGGGACGATGCCACGCGCGTGCTGCGGCAGGCGGCCCCTGCGGAGTCGGGCCTCCCGGTGCCGCCGGTCGAACCGCCGCTGCCTTCGGACGAGTTCACCGATGGCATGACGCATCGCACACGGAACCGCAGCTGGAAGCGCCCGGTCCTCGCGGCCGCGGTGGTCTTCGGGGTGGCCATGGCCGGCATCACGACGTACGAGATCGTCTCCGGCGAGGACTTCAGCGGGGGCAGCGGCACGACGATCAGCAACAGCTTCACGGGCCGCAACGGCTCGCATGAGCAGCCCTCCACGCCGTCGACCGACCCCTCGGGGGAGCCGTCCGACGGGGCTTCGACGGGCAACGGCGACGGTTCGCAGCAGGGCGGCGACGCGTCGAAGGACCCGGAGGGGACCAACTCGCAGTCGCCGGAGAACGGCAACGACTCCGGTTCGGACTCCGGTTCGAAGGATGACACCGGCAAGGACACGGACTCCGGCTCGGACTCCGGGGACGACGACGGTTCGAAGACGGATCCCACGCCCACGCCGACCCCCACCCCGACCCCGACGCCGACCCCGTCGAAGGGCGGCGACACCGGCAGCGGAGGCGATGTACAGCGGGGCGAGACCGCCACTCCGTAGGCGGCGGCCCGGACCGCCCGGCTCAGTCGCCCAGGACGCGGCGCAGGTAGTCGTTGCCGAACAGGCGGTCCGGGTCCAGGCGGTCGCGCAGGGCCGTGAACTCGGCGAAGCGCGGATAGACCTGCGCGAAGTAGCCGGCGTCCCGGGTGTGGATCTTGCCCCAGTGGGGGCGGCCCTCGTGCGCGGTGAAGATCCGCTCGGCGGCGGTGAAGTACGCCTGGTAGGGCGTGCCCCGGTACATGTGGACGGCGATGTACGCGCTCTCCCGGCCCGAGGCCGTGGAGAGCGTGATGTCGTCCGCGGGTGCCGTGCGGACCTCCACGGGGAAGCTGATCCGCAGGTTCGAGCGCTCCACCATCGTCTTCAGCTCGCGCAGCGTCTCCACGAGGGCCTCGCGCGGAACGGCGTACTCCATCTCCATGAAGCGCACGCGGCGCGGGCTTGTGAAGACCTTGTAGGGAATGTCCGTGTAGGTGCGGGCGGAGAGCGCCTTGCTGGAGATCTTGGCGATGCCGGGGACGGTCGCGGGGACGGCCCTGCCGATCGTGTTGACCACCTGGAAGAGCCCGTTGGAGAGAATTTCGTCCTCCACGAAGGCGCTGACCCGGCCGGGAGGCGCCGCGGGACCGGCGCTGCGGTTGTTGCGCTTGGTGTTGCAGCTGCCGGTGTGCGGGAACCAGTAGAACTCGAAGTGCTCGTTCTCGGCGTAGAGCGCGTCGAACTCACTGGTGACCTTGTCGAAGGTCATCGGCTCCTCACGGGCGGTGAGGAAGAACACGGGCTCCACGGCGAAGGTGATCGCGCTGATCACGCCGAGTGCGCCGAGACCGATCCGGGCCGCCGCGAAGACCTCGGGATTCTCCTTCTCCGAGCAGGTCAGTACGGTGCCGTCCGCGGTGACCAGTTCAAGCGCCGTGATCTGCGCGGAGATCGACGCCGAGTCGCGGCCGGTGCCGTGCGTCCCCGTGCTGGTCGCGCCGGAGACCGTCTGCTCCATGATGTCGCCCATGTTCGTGAGCGACAGGCCCTCGCGGGCGAGCGCCGCGTTCAGGCGCTTGAGCGGAGTGCCCGCTTCCACGGTGACGGTGCCGGCCTCGCGGTCGATCCTGCGGATGCCGGTGAGGAGTTCGGGGCGTATCAGGAGGCCGCTGGTGGCCGCGGCCGCCGTGAAGGAGTGGCCGGTGCCGACCGGCTTCACCTTGAGGCCGTCCTCCCTGGCCCGGCGCACCGCCGTCCGCAGCTCCTCGACCGACGCGGGGGTGACCTCCCCGGCCGGGCGGACGGTGACGTTGCCCGCCCAGTTACGCCACGCCGCTGTGCTCTTCCCGCTGCCCGTGCCCGTTGCCGTGCTCATGGGTCGTCGTCCCTCCCCGTTGCGGAACCGGCTTCTTCAGCCGGCGGTACCCAAGGAATCCGACCGCCACCGCGACGGCTCCCGAGACTCCGGGGACCGCGTACCCGGCGTCCGATCCGGCCGCGTCGATGACCCAGCCGGCCGCGGAGGAGCCGAGCGCGACGCCGACCGCGAGTCCGGTGCTCACCCAGGTCATGCCCTCGGTCAGCTTCGCGCGTGGTACGTGCTGTTCGACGAGGGCCATCGTCGTGATCATGGTCGGCGCGATGGAGAGGCCCGCGATGAACAACGCCACGGCCAGAAACGGAAGGTTCCCGACCAACTGAAGCGGGATCATACTCACGGCCGTCGTGCAGACACCCAGCAGCCACCTCGGCGCCGGAGCACCCTTGAAGTGCACGAGCCCGAAGGCGGCCCCGGCCAGGCAGGAGCCCAGGGCATATACCGCGAGCACCAGACTCGCCGCGGACTTGTGGCCGTGATCCTCGGCGTATGCGACGGTCACCACGTCGATGGACCCGAAGATCGCGCCCGTCGCCACGAAGGTCGCGACCAGGACCTGGAGCCCGCCGGAGCGCAACGCCGAGCCCTTGGTGTGGTGTTCACGGCTGTGCGGCACGGGCTCGGTGGCCCGCTGTGACGTCAGCCAGAAGACGCCCGTGGCGAGGAAGAGCCCGGCCATGAGCGGCCCGGCCTCGGGGAACCACACCGTGGAGAGCCCGATCGAGATGATCGGCCCGAAGATGAAGCAGATCTCGTCCACCACGGACTCGAAGGAGTACGCGGTGTGCAGCTGCGGGGTGTCCCGGTACAGGACCGCCCAGCGCGCCCTGATCATCGAGCCCACGCTCGGCACGCAGCCGACGAGAGCGGCGAAAGCGAAGAGCGTCCAGTCGGGGAGTTCGTACTTCGCGCAGAGCAGCAGCCCGGCGACCGCGACGAGGGACGCCAGGGTCGCGGGCCGCAGCACCCGGCGCTGGCCGTACCGGTCGACCAGGCGGGAGATCTGCGGGCCGATCGCGGCGGCGGAAAGGGCGACGGTCGCCGAGAGCGCGCCGGCGAGGCCGTAGCGCCCGGTGAGCTGGGACACCATCGTCACGATGCCGATGCCCATCATCGACAGCGGCATCCGTCCGAGGAAGCCCGCCGTCGAGAACCCCTTGGTGCCGGGGGCGGCGAAAATGGCGCGGTAGGGGCTGGGCACGTGGACTCCGCTGAGGCGCCGGTGCGGCTGCGCGGGAGATCACGCGCGGAGCCGCCCCGGTAAGGCGTAAAGATGGCTTATACAGATTACGGCTCCGACAGGCCCGGCCGCACCGTGATTTTCGGCTGTCAGCGGCGGGTGGCAGGATCGGATGCATGTCCGATGCTCTCGATGCCTCTCCCTATGACGCCCTGCTGCTGCTCTCGTTCGGCGGCCCAGAAGGCCCCGACGACGTGGTCCCGTTCCTGGAGAACGTGACGCGGGGCCGCGGCATCCCCAAGGAGCGGCTCAAGGAAGTGGGCCGGCACTACTTCCTGTTCGACGGGGTCAGCCCGATCAACGACCAGAACCGCGCCCTGCTCGACGCCCTGCGCAAGGACTTCGCGGAGCACGGCCTGGACCTGCCGGTCTACTGGGGCAACCGCAACTGGGCGCCCTACCTCACCGACACCCTGCGCGAGATCGTCCGGGACGGCCACCGCCGTGTGCTCGTCCTCGCCACCAGCGCGTACGCGTCGTACTCGGGCTGCCGTCAGTACCGGGAGAACCTGGCGGACTCCCTCGCCGTGCTCGCCTCGGAGGGCCTGGACGTGCCGCGAGTCGACAAGCTCCGGCACTACTTCAACCACCCCGGCTTCGTCCGCCCCATGACCGACGGCGTCCTGAAGTCCCTGGCCGACCTTCCCGGCGACGTCCGCGAAGGGGCGCACCTCGCCTTCACGACGCACTCCATCCCGACGGCCGCCGCCGACACTTCGGGGCGCGTCGAGGACCACGGGGACGGCGGCGCCTACGTCGCCCAGCACCTGGACGTGGCCCGGCTGATCGCCGACGCGGTGCGCGAGGAGACCGGGACCGAGCATCCCTGGCAGCTCGTCTACCAGTCGCGCAGCGGCGCCCCGAGCACCCCGTGGCTGGAGCCGGACATCTGCGACCACCTGGAGGAGCGGCACGCCGCCGGGGCGCCCGCCGTGGTGATGATCCCCATCGGCTTCGTCTCCGACCACATGGAAGTCCTGTACGACCTCGACACCGAGGCCGAGGCGAAGGCCGCGGAGCTCGGCCTGCCGGTCCGCCGCTCGGCCACGGTCGGCGCCGACCCGCGGTTCGCCGCCGCGGTGCGCGACCTCGTCGTGGAGCGCGCCGGGACGGAGAGCGGGCGCCGGGTCACGCCCTGCGCCCTGGGTGCCCTCGGCGCGAGCCACGACCTGTGCCCGGTGGGCTGCTGCCCCTCGCGCGTCACCAAGCCCGCGGCCGCGGGCGCCGACAGCCCGTACGCGTAAGGACCCGCCGTGACCGATGTGACCGACCCGATCAACCTGACCGCTCTCAAGGCCGAACTTCTCGGCGTCGCCCTGGAGGCCGCGCGGCGCGCCGGCGCCTTCCTGCGCGACGGACGCCCGGACGACCTGGGTGTGGCCGCCACGAAGACCAGCGCGGTCGACGTCGTCACCGAGATGGACATCGCCTCCGAGAAGCTGATCACCGACTTCCTCGCCGAGCGCAGGCCGGACGACGGCGTGCTCGGCGAGGAGGGCGCGAGCTCCGAGGGCAGCAGCGGCGTCCAGTGGGTGATCGACCCGATCGACGGCACCGTCAACTACCTCTACGGACGGCCCGACTGGTCGGTGTCCATCGCGGCCCGCAAGGACGGCGAGACGCTCGTCGGCGTGGTGCACGCCCCGATGCGCGGCGAGACCTACCGCGCGGTCCTCTCGGAGGGCGCGTTCGTCAACGACAAGGCCGCGCACGTGCGCCCCGCACCCCCGTTCGGCCAGGCCCTCGTCGGCACCGGCTTCGGGTATGTCGCCGAGCGCCGCGTCCGCCAGGCCGAAGTGGCCGGGCAGCTGATCCCGCTGGTCAGGGACATCCGCCGGGGCGGCTCCGCGGCGATCGACCTGTGCGACGTCGCGCTCGGCCGCCTGGACGCGTACTACGAGCGCGGCCTGAACCCCTGGGACTTCGCCGCGGGTGACCTCGTCGCCAGGGAGGCGGGCGCGCTGACCGGCGGACGCCCCGGCCAGGCCCTGTCCGGCGAGCTGACCGTCGCGGCCCCGCCCGGCCTCTTCGAGGACCTCCAGGGCCGTCTGGAAGACCTCGGCGCCTGGCACGACTGACCGGGCCGCCCCACGCCCCCGTACGCGAAAGGGCCCCGGCATCCTGTCCACGGATACCGGGGCCCTTTTCGCCTGCTCAGGCGGCGAGGCGGCGAGGCGACGGGGCAGATCAGGCGTGCAGCACGCCGACCTCCACCCCGTGCTCGGCGGCCAGCCGGTGGAGATCTTCGAGTTCGCCCTGCTCGACCTCGGCAAGGAAGTCGTCGCCCGTCTCACGGGCCTTCGTGAGGTCGGACTCCGTGGCCTTTATGCGCTGCAGCAGTCCTGCGGTGAAAGCGTCCATGGTTGCGCCCCCTCGGCTGGGTCGTGGGTCGTCGATGGCACGGGGGTGTGCCCTCAAGGAAGGGGCGATCACGGCTCACGCCGTCCGCCCTGGAGAAAGCGGGTTGTGGCGCGCCACATACAAAGCGTGATCGCGGGGTGTGGAGTCGTCCTCCCCTGGCTCCCTTCGACGGAAACCTCAACCGTCGGAGAAAATCCCGCATTCCCCGGCCGGGCCACCGCCTTACAGCCGGTTTATGGCCGAAAGGGGCAGGATGGAGGCCACACCCCACGAACAGACCTGCCCGCAGGGGCACAGAGGAAGGACAGCGCCGTGCGTGTACTCGTCGTCGAGGACGAGCAACTGCTCGCCGATGCGGTGGCCACCGGACTGCGCCGGGAGGCCATGGCCGTCGACGTCGTGTACGACGGAGCGGCCGCCCTGGAGCGCATCGGGGTCAACGACTACGACGTCGTGGTGCTCGACCGGGACCTCCCGCTCGTGCACGGGGACGACGTCTGCCGCAAGATCGTCGAGCTCGGCATGCCGACCCGCGTCCTGATGCTCACCGCCTCGGGCGACGTCAGCGACCGCGTCGAGGGCCTGGAGATCGGCGCCGACGACTATCTCCCCAAGCCCTTCGCGTTCAGCGAGCTCACGGCACGCGTGCGTGCCCTGGGACGGCGTACGAGCGTGCCGCTGCCCCCCGTCCTGGAGCGCGCCGGGATCAAGCTCGACCCGAACCGCCGCGAGATTTTCCGCGACGGCAAGGAGATCCAGCTCGCCCCCAAGGAATTCGCCGTCCTCGAAGTGCTGCTGCGCAGCGAGGGCGCCGTCGTCTCCGCCGAACAGCTCCTCGAAAAGGCCTGGGACGAGAACACCGACCCGTTCACGAACGTGGTCCGGGTGACCGTCATGACCCTGCGGAGGAAACTCGGCGAGCCCGCCGTCATCGTGACGGTGCCCGGCTCCGGCTACCGGATCTGATCCCCGGTGGCCGCGACCCCGGCGCCACCAGCAGCGCCTCCGAAACCCACCTGGGACCCCAGGAAGGCCGAACCGCCCTTCCCGTGGCTGCGCCCCACCATCCGTATACGGCTCACGCTGCTGTACGGCGGCATGTTCCTGATCGCGGGCATTCTGCTGCTCTCGATCATCTATCTGCTCGCCGCGCAGGCCCTGCACGTGGGCACCGACCTGCCGTTCAAGATCGTCTCCGGCCAGGTGGCCAGCGACGCCTGCAACTTCCCTCGCCAGCCGTCGGCCGGCGAGCTCAACAACGCGATGAACGCCTGCGTCAACGAACAGCGACAGGATGCCCTGGACAACCTCCTGAGCCGCTCGCTGCTCGCCCTCCTGGGGCTCGCGGTGATCGCCTTCGCCTTCGGTTACGCGATGGCGGGCCGCGTCCTCTCGCCGCTCGGCCGCATCACGCGCACCGCGCGCAGGGTGGCCGGCACGGACCTGTCGCGGCGCATCGAACTGGACGGACCCGACGACGAGTTGAAGGAGCTCTCGGACACCTTCGACGAGATGCTCGACCGCCTGGAGCGGGCCTTCACCGCCCAGCAGCGCTTCGTGGGCAACGCGTCGCACGAGCTGCGCACCCCGCTGGCGATCAACCGCACGCTGCTCGAGGTGCAGCTCTCCGACCCGGGGGCGCCGCCGGAGCTCCATCAGCTCGGCAAGACGCTCCTGGCCACGAACGAACGCAGCGAGCAGCTCGTGGAGGGCCTGCTGCTGCTCGCCCGCAGCGACAACCAGATCGTGGAGCGCAAGCCGGTAGACCTCGCCGAGGTCGCCGACCGCGCCGTCGACCAGGTGCGCTCGGAGGCGGACGCGAAGGGCGTGGAGATCCGCGGGGAGCGCGGTGCGGCCGTCGTCCAGGGCAACGGCGTACTCCTGGAGCGGATCGCCCTGAACCTCGTCCAGAACGCCGTGAGGTACAACGTGCCGAATGGGGAGGGGCAGGGCGAAGCCAGACCCGAGCACGGTGCGGGAATGCGACGCTGGCGCTGCGGGCTAGAGGTCACCACGGAGGCACAGCACGGCCAGGCGCTCCTC
>NZ_JBNNJZ010000305.1:0-9864 GCF_050270335.1 Streptomyces sp. NPDC059900 | reverse complement strand
CCGACGGTGTCGGTGGGCAGGCCGCCCTTGGTGGCCGTCTCCGTGGTCTCGCCGACCGCGTCACCGGCGTTGCCCGCGAGGTCGCCCGCGGCCTTCTGCGCCACGGGGGTCGTGGTCTTGGCGCCGGTGCCGACGACCTTGCCCGCGGCCGGGACGCCCTTCTTCACGGCCTTGCTGCCGGTCTCACCCGCGAGACCGGTGGCGCTGCGCGATGCGCCGTCGACGGTGTTGCCCAGACCTGCGGTGTCAAGCGAGCTCACACCACCGAGGTCGGGGCTGGCGGGAAGCTCGGCGGCGCTTGCGGAGCCGGCCGCACCGACCACGGGAGCCGCCCCCGCTGCGATGAGCAGCGCGGCGCGGGCGATCCGGCGGGTCAGGGGGAGGGACATGATGCTCCTTCAGACGGGAGAGAACGTTGGTGTGCCCGGGCCGGATGGTGTCCGGCGCTCAGACGCAGTGACTACCGCTCGAAGCCCTCGAAGGTTGCGGTGAGCGAACGTAAAGAATTGGCAATGCATCGCATAATCTGCTGTGGATAAAAACGGGCAAAAGACTTGCCGCGCGAGGGTCTGCTGAATCGTCAATGCCCTGTGTTCGCAAGGGCTTTGGCATGTACGGGGTGGAGTACGCGAAAACCCGGGCGGCAGGTCGCCCCTGAGTGATCAGCGTGGCTCTATCGGGTGATGCGCCGCACTAATGACCAACGACAATTCGGACCTGGTCCGTGCCGTTTCCGGCGCCGGCGCGCTGCCCGCCGGCGCTCTTTTCGCCCGCCTTGCCCTGCTTGCGCCATTCCTTGCCCGCGTCGGCGGTGCTCCACTCCCGGCCGCCGTACGAGACGCGCTCGATGCCGAGCGCGAACGCCCTGGCCACCGCCCAGTGCGCGAGCTCCCAGCCCCGCTGCCCGGCCCCGCCCTCCGTGCCGCCCGCCGCGGCGTCCACCGGCACGGTGACCGTGCCGCCGGGGCCGCTCACCGGCGCGACGTCGCGGCCGAAGTCGCGGATCAGGGCCGCCCGCACCTTCGCCGGGTCGCCCGGCTCGTCGGCCGTGCGGCCCTCGCAGGTGAGGGTGGCGGGGGAGCGGCCGGTCAGCGCGGCGGCGAGCAGCGCGGCGTCCGGCTCGTGCTTCGCGTACGCCTGGGGGAAGCCGCTGCGCTGCACGCGCTGGGCGGCGACGGTCAGGGGGAGGCGTGAATAGCCGGGGACGTCTTCGAGATGGGCGTAGAAACGCGCCGCCGAGTACGCCGGGTCCATGATCTGCCGCGCGTTCCCCCAGCCCTGCGTGGGGCGCTGCTGGAAGAGGCCGAGCGAGTCCCGGTCGCCATGTCTGATGTTGCGCAGGCCCGACTCCTGGAGGGCCGTCGCCAGAGCGATCGTGATGGCCCGCTCCGGCATGCCGCGCGCCGTGCCCACGGCGGTGACCGTCGCCGCGTTCTCCGCCTGGTCCGCGCCGAATGTGTACGACGCCCCGTCGCCGTTGCCCGAGACGACCTTGCAGCGCGGATCGGCCTTGCCCCCGAAGACGTACTGCACGGCCACATAAGCCACGAGCGCGAGAAGGACCGCGACGGCGGCCCCGGTGCGCGGGAGGCGGCCGCGCCGGAAGAGGGTGGGGGGCTGCTCAGGCACGCGACCAAGGTACTGGAGGCCACCGACACGGCGGTGCGGCCAGTGGCGTTAGGGTCGAAGCCATGGCTCAGACCTCACACGACGCGTCGCTGGACCTCACGCTCGACGCCGCCGCGCTCACCGCCCAGCTGGTCGACTTCCCGTCGCCGAGCGGCGAGGAGAAAGCACTCGCGGACGCCATCGAGACGGCCCTGCGCCGCCTGCCGCACCTCACGGTCGACCGGCACGGCAACAACGTCGTGGCGCGCACGAACCTGGGCCGGGCCGAGCGCGTGATCCTCGCCGGGCACATCGACACCGTCCCGATCGCGGACAACGTGCCCTCGCGCCTGGACGAGGACGGCGTCCTGTGGGGCTGCGGAACCTGCGACATGAAGTCGGGCGTCGCCGTCCAGCTGCGCATCGCGCAGACCGTGACCGAGCCCAACCGCGACCTCACCTTCGTCTTCTACGACAACGAAGAGGTCGCCGCCCACCTCAACGGCCTGGGCCATGTGGCAGAGGCCCACCCCGACTGGCTCGCGGGCGACTTCGCGATCCTCCTGGAGCCGACGGACAACCAGGTCGAGGGCGGCTGCCAGGGCACGCTGCGGGTCTTCCTGAAGACGAAGGGCACGCGCGCGCACTCCGCGCGCGCGTGGATGGGCTCGAACGCCGTCCACAAGGCCGCGCCGATCCTGGCGAAGCTCGCCGCGTACGAACCGCGCACGCCGGTCGTCGACGGCCTGCGCTTCCACGAGGGCCTCAACGCCGTACGCGTCGAGGGCGGCGTCGCCACCAACGTCATCCCCGACGAGTGCACGGTCGTCGTGAACTTCCGCTACGCGCCGGACCGCAGCGAGGAGGAGGCGGAGGCCTTCGTGCGCGACTACTTCGCCGACTGCGAGATCGACGAGTTCATCGTCGACGACCACACGGGCGCCGCCCGCCCCGGCCTTGACCACCCCGCCGCCGCGGCCTTCATGGCGGCGGTCGGCGGCGAGGCCAAGCCCAAGTTCGGCTGGACGGACGTCTCGCGCTTCAGCGCGCTCGGCGTGCCCGCCGTGAACTACAGCCCTGGCAACCCGCTGCTCGCCCACAAGGTCGACGAGCGCGTGCAGGCGTCGCTGATCCCGGAGGCGGAGAAGCGGCTGAGCGCCTGGCTGACATCCTGAGTTCTGTTGAGGGTGCGCCGCATGTAACACCCGTAGACCTACGCTGAAGTGGCACGTCGAGCAAGACCTCAGCGGAAGGGGATGTTCATGGGAAGTCCAGAAGGGCAGGGCCCGCGGGACGAGCAGCACTTGGGGCCCGTGGTGCGGCGGCGGGAGCAGATCACGCCGGGCACCACCGACCAGCGGCTCCTCGACACCGACGCGGAGGGCGAGTCGGAGTGGGTGCACACCGACCCCTGGCGGGTCATGCGCATCCAGTCCGAGTTCGTGGAGGGCTTCGGCGCACTCGCGGAACTCCCCAGCGCCATCAGCGTCTTCGGCTCGGCACGCACACCGGTCGGCTCGCCCGAATACGAAGCGGGCATCCGCATCGGCAAGGCGCTGGTCGACGCGGGCTTCGCCGTGATCACCGGGGGCGGCCCCGGCGCCATGGAGGCGGCCAACAAGGGGGCGCGGGAGGCCAAGGGCGTCTCCGTGGGCCTCGGCATCGAGCTGCCCTTCGAGCAGGGCCTCAACGAACACGTCGACATCGGCGTGAACTTCCGCTACTTCTTCGTGCGGAAGACCATGTTCGTGAAGTACGCCCAGGGCTTCGTGGTCCTGCCCGGCGGCCTCGGCACCCTGGACGAGCTCTTCGAGGCCCTCACCCTCGTCCAGACCCGCAAGGTGACCCGCTTCCCGATCGTCCTCTTCGGGTCGCAGTACTGGGGCGGCCTCGTCGACTGGCTCCGCGACACGGTGATCGCGGGCGGCAAGGCCTCGGAGCACGACCTGCACCTCTTCCACGTCACGGACGACGTGGACGAAGCGGTCGCCCTGGTCACCAAGGAAGTCGGCCGCTAGGCGGCTTTTGCCTGGAGGGCTTTTACCCAGGGGGCTTTTGCCGGGCGGGCTTCTGCTGCGCCCGCCCGGCGGTCGTCACCGGCCCTACGCCAGTCCCCGCCGCGCCACGGCCGGGTCCCGGTGCCCGGCGATGGTCGCGACCATGTCGACCACCTGGCGCGTCTCCGCGACCTCGTGCACCCGGTACACCTGCGCCCCCAGCCACGCCGACACCGCGGTCGTGGCCAGCGTGCCCACCACGCGCTCCTTGACCGGCTTGTCGAGCGTCTCCCCGACGAAGTCCTTGTTGGACAGCGACACGAGGACGGGCCACCCGGTCGCGACCATCTCCCCGAGCCGCCGCGTCGCCTCCAGGGAGTGCCGCGTGTTCTTGCCGAAGTCGTGGCCGGGGTCGATCATCACGGACTCGCGCGGCACCCCGAGCGCGACCGCGCGTTCGGCAAGACCGACGGTGACCGAGAGGATGTCGTCCATGACGTCGTCGTACGTCACCCGGTGCGGGCGGGTCCGCGGCTCTGCGCCACCGGCGTGCGTGCACACCAGGCCCACGCCGTAGCGCGCGGCGACCTCCGCGAGCCGGGGGTCGACACCGCCCCACGCGTCGTTCAGCAGATCGGCGCCCGCCTCGCAGACCGCCTCGCCGACCTCGTGCCGCCAGGTGTCGACGCTGATCACGACGTCCGGGAAACGCTTGCGCACATCGGCGACGAAGCCGACCGTCCGCCGCGCCTCCTCCTCGGCCGTGACTTCCTCACCGGGACCGGCCTTGACACCGCCGATGTCGATGATGGCGGCGCCCTCTGCCACCGCCTGCTCGACACGGGCGAGCGCGGGCTCGTCGCGGAACGTGGCGCCCTGGTCGTAGAAGGAGTCAGGGGTCCGGTTCACGATCGCCATGATCACCGGCTCGTGCGCGTCGAATTCACGCCTGCCAAGCCTGAGCATCCCCTGTGAGCCTCCTCGTTCGGTGCCGTCCTTCGGCCGCCTGCGACCTTAACTGTCACAGGCTCATGGCACGATCAGACCCTGACAGTTTGAGCACGGCAGTCGAGCGTGAGGGCCTGTAGAGATGGTCTTGTTCTTGTTCCTGGTCATCGCCCTCGTCGTGGTGGTCGGCGCGGTGACGCTGGCCGTGGTCGGCGGCGGTGAGCGCGCCGTGCTGCCCGACGTGGCGGCCGAGCGGTTCACCGATCCGCTGCCCCCGGACCGCGCCCTGCGCCGCGCGGACGTGGAAGAGCTGCGCTTCCCGCTGACCCTGCGGGGCTATCGCATGGCGGACGTGGACGACGCCCTCGGCCGCCTCGCCGCTGAACTGGCCGAGCGTGACGCCCACATCGCGGAGCTCGAGGCGGCCCTCGCCGGCGCCCAGGCCACCGCGGTCGGCGGCCCCGGCCTCCTCAAGACGCACGCCCCGGCGTCGCTGACCGAGGACCAAGAGGACCGGGCCACCCCGGAGAGCTCCCCGGAGAACTTCCCGAAGAACTCCCCGAAGGATGCCGTCGAAGAGGAGAACGACCGGTGAGCGGCGACGCGCTGGCGGGCCCGGACGGCAGACTGCGCTGCCCCTGGGGCCTCTCGACCGAGGACTACGTGGCGTACCACGACGAGGAGTGGGGCCGCCCGGTCCACGGGGACGACGCCCTGTACGAGCGGCTGTGCCTGGAGGCCTTCCAGTCGGGCCTCTCCTGGATCACGATCCTGCGCCGCCGCGAGGGCTTCCGTACCGCCTTCGCCGGCTTCAAGATCGACGAGGTCGCCCGGTTCACGGACGCGGACCGCGAGCGGCTCCTCGCCGACCCCGGCATCATCCGCAACCGCGCCAAGGTCGACGCCACCCTCGCCAACGCGCGCGTGCTCGCCGACTGGGCCGAGGGCGAACTGGACGAGCTGATCTGGTCGTACGCCCCGGACCCCGCCTCCCGCAAGGCTCCGGGCGCCCTGGCCGACGTACCGGCGATCACGCCCGAGTCCACGGCCCTGTCCAAGGAGCTCAAGAAGCGCGGCATCCGGTTCGTCGGCCCCACCACGGCGTACGCCCTGATGCAGGCCTGCGGCCTGGTGAACGACCACCTGGAGGACTGCGTCATCCGCGTCCCCGCGGGCCGCTCCTAAGGCCTCAGCGGCCCAGGTACTTCGGCTTCGCCTTGTCCAGGAACGCCTGGACGGCGATCGCGTGGTCCTCGGAGGCGCCCGCCTTCGTCTGGAGCTCGTCCTCCTTCTCCAGGGTCTCCTCCAGGGTGTGGCCCGCCCCGTAGGCGAGCGACTCCTTGAGGGCGCCGTACGCGAGGGTCGGGCCCTCGGCGAGGGTGCGGGCCAGCTCCTTGGCCTCGGCGGCCAAGTCGGCCTCGGGGACGACCCTGTTGGCGATGCCCAGGTCGTACGCCTCCTGTGCGCCGATGTTGCGCGGGAAGAGCAGCAGGTCGGCGGCGCGGCCGGGCCCGATCAGGCGCGGCAGGGTCCAGGAGACGCCCGAGTCGGCGGTCAGCGCGACCCCGGCGAAGGAGGTGTTGAAGCGCGCGGTGTCCGCGACGATGCGGTAGTCGGCGGCGAGCGCGAAGCCGAGGCCCGCACCGGCCGCGACGCCGTTGACGCCCGCGACGACCGGCTTGGCCATCCCGGTGAGGGCTCGCAGCACGGGGTTGTAGTGCTCCCGCACCGTGCTCATCGTCTGTCCGGTGCCCGCCTCGCGGTCCGCCATGAGCGTGCCGACGTGTTCCTTGAGGTCCTGCCCCACGCAGAAGGCCCGGCCGGTCGCGGTGAGCAGTACGGCACGGACCGCGGGGTCCGACGCGGCCGACTGCACCGCCTCGCGCAGCGCGACCTTGGCCTCGGTGTTCATCGCGTTCATCGCCTCGGGGCGGTTCAGCGTGATGGTCGCGAGCCCGTCGCTCACCTCGTAGAGCACGGCGTCGGCCATGGTGAATCCCCTCCAGTGGTCCTGCGGCGGTCATCTTTGTCCGAGCACAGCATGACGGAGATCATCGGGCTCCGACATGAGGGGAGATATGTGACCTGCGTCAAAGAATTCCCGGCCCGGGAGGCCTGAGAGGCGGCGCAGTATCGCAGGCACATCGCCGAATTGAGTGGTTTTGCGGGCGCGCGTTGCGCAAGCGATGCGGACCGATGTTGGTCATCGGGTCCTGCCATGCGGGATAATGGCCTGGAAGCAATGTGTTCGATGCCGGTGACACCTGGGTTGTCGGCTGCGATGAGCTGGTTTCAGGAAGGGGAACGAGCATGGCGGCCATGAAGCCGCGGACGGGCGACGGCCCGCTCGAGGTGACCAAGGAGGGGCGGGGCATCATCATGCGCGTTCCGCTCGAAGGCGGCGGACGACTTGTCGTCGAACTGACTCCGGACGAGGCCGATGCACTCGGCGACGCCCTGAAGAAGGTCGTCAGCTGACGCGGAAGCGCCCATACTTTTTCACTGCCCCGGCATCGTCGTGAGACTGCCGGGGCAGTGCTGTGTCCGGGCTGTGTCCGGGGTCGCGGAGGCGCCCGCGGGGAAGAACCGCTCGGCCCGCGGCGCGCTCAGCGCTTGACGGCGCAGAGCAAGCCGTCGCCCACCGGGAGCAGCGCCGGCATCAGGTCCTGGCTCTCCCGCACCGCGCGCAGCAGCTCGCGGATGCGCAGCACCTCGGCGGGCTGCGGCCCGGAGTCCACGGTCCGGCCGTCGGAGAAGGCGCCCTCGAAGCAGACGAGCCCGCCGGGCCGCAGCAGGCGCAACGATTCAGCGAGGTAGTCGAGGTACTCCGTGCGGTCGCCGTCACAGAACACGAGGTCGTAGCCGCCGTCCGCGAGGCGCGGCAGTACGTCCAGTGCGCGGCCGGGGATGAACCGCGCGCGGTTGCCCGCGAACCCGGCGGCGCGGAAGGCCTCCCTGGCGAACTGCTGGCGGTCGGGCTCGGGGTCGACGGTGGTCAGGACGCCGTCGGGCCGCATTCCGTGCAGGAGGTGGAGCCCGGACACGCCCGTGCCCGTCCCGATCTCGGCGACGGCTTTGGCGTCCGCCGTGGCGGCCAGCAGGCGCAGTGCGGCACCGGTACCGGGAGACACCGAGGGCAGCCCCGCGTCCCTGGCCCGGTCGCGGGCCCAGCGCGCTGCTTCGTCCTCGGCGACAAAGGCGTCGGCGAACGCCCAGCTCGTCTGCCGGTTGCCGGTAATGGCCCTCTCCTGTCCCCGCGGGTGCCTGGCCGTGACTGTATCCGTAAGGGGCGGGAACCCGCAGATGGGACCGGGCGTTTAGTAGGGGTGAGCGGACGCCGGGGGTAACGAATGGATCAAGACTGGCGGCGGGCCCTTCGGCCAGGCAGGACACCTGGCAGGAAGCCCGTACCAAATTCCAGTAAAAACGCTTATCCGGAGCTAACGGGCGAGGTGGTTATGGTAGGGGCTCCACTGGACACCACCAGAGCCGACAGGGGAGGTGCGGCTGCGTCCGGCGATCGGGGAGGAGTGCTGAGGCGCTTTCTCGGATTGGCGGGTGAGCCGAAATCCGTGACCGACACCGCTGACCGTTTCCACGCAGCCAGTTCCGCTCAGACCGCGACCTTTGCCGCTGATGCGGAATCGCAGGCGTGGACTCCGCCCACCTGGGAGGAGATCGTCAGCACGCACAGCGGACGGGTCTATCGCCTGGCATACCGCCTGACCGGCAATCAGCACGACGCCGAGGACCTCACCCAAGAGGTCTTCGTCCGTGTCTTCCGGTCCCTGTCGACCTACACCCCCGGCACGTTCGAGGGCTGGCTGCACCGCATCACCACGAACCTCTTCCTGGACATGGTGCGCCGCAAGCAGCGCATCCGCTTCGACGCCCTCGGGGACGACGCGGCGGAGCGCCTCCCCAGCCGCGAGCCGTCGCCGCAGCAGGTCTTCAACGACACGCATTTCGACGCGGACGTGCAGCAGGCGCTCGACACCCTGGCTCCCGAGTTCCGCGCGGCAGTGGTCCTGTGCGACATCGAAGGCCTCTCGTACGAGGAGATCGCCGCGACCCTGGGCGTCAAGCTGGGCACGGTCCGCAGCCGTATCCACCGTGGCCGTTCGCAGCTGCGCAAGGCCCTTCAGCACCGGTCGCCCGAGGCCCGCGCCGAGCGTCGCTCGCTCGCAGGAGCCGTGGCGCCGGGAGGAGGGGGCGCGACCGCGTGAGTGGATCACGGTCGAATCCTGTTGAGCGGCGGCTGGCCGAGCAGCATCTGGGGGACCGGCTCGCAGCCCTGGTGGACGGCGAGCTGGGCCATGACGCGCGCGAGCGCGTCCTCGCGCATCTCGCCACCTGTCCGAAGTGCAAGACCGAGGCCGACGCCCAGCGGCGGCTCAAGAGTGTCTTCGCCGAGGCAGCGCCGCCGCCTCCGTCCGAGAGCTTCCTCGCCCGCCTCCAGGGTCTTCCCGGCGGTGGCAGCGAGCCTCCCTCCGGGCCCAAACCCCCTGGCAGCGGCGGCTTCGCCACGTCGGACACCGAGTCAGGGCTGCCCCCGACCGGCGTCTTCGGCGTGCGGCCGGAGACCTTCGGTTATGCGCCGTCGGGCGCCCATGCCGCGGTGCTGCCCGGCTCGGGGCGCGGTTTCCGCATCCATGACGTCGACCGGCACGACGTGGGCCGGCACGACGTCGGTCGTCAGGAGGCCGAGCGGTCGATGTGGCGCGGGAGGCGGTTCGCCTTCGCCGCCGCTGGCGCGGTGTCGCTGGCCGCGATCGCCCTTGGCGGCGTCACGACGGGCATCCCCGCCGACCCCGGTGAGCCGCGCGCGGGCTCGGGCAGCAGCAACAGCTCGGGCAGCAACAGCGCCGGCGGCAACAACTCGGGCAACAACAGCAACGCCTCGCCGATGCGTTCGCAGGGCTCGGGGGCCACGACGGCTCCCGACTCCGTGCGCCGCCGCGGCAGTGGCCCGTTGTCCGCGCAGGGACCGCGTCCCGGCGTCCTGGCGGCGCCGGTCGCGCCGACACAGGCGTCCGGGCCGCTGCTGCCCGGCGTGACGGCGCGGGGGCCCCGCGTCCAGCAGCCCGAGCCCGTGACCGCGCGGCACGAGGTCACGGCGCCGATGCTGACGGGCGCGGCGGTCATGTCCCCTTTCATACGGCCGGTCTCTCCCGTCGCACCGGGCGGCACGTCTCCCGTCGGCTCAGCGTCGACGCCGGGCGAGGCGACTCCGGACGGCGAGGGGGAGCCGACGCAGACCGCGGCGGCGTCGTCGCCCATCGAGGGCACGCTGCAGGGCACTTCGCAGATC
>NZ_JBNNJZ010000304.1:0-9921 GCF_050270335.1 Streptomyces sp. NPDC059900 | reverse complement strand
CTCACAGTTCCGTGCGCTCGCGCGTGCGGTACTCCGTGAACACCGCCAACGCCTCGCTGCGCAATTCCGCCGCCCCCGCCCCGTCGTCCAGCGCCTCCCGGGTCGCTGCGAGGTCGCGCAGCGTGCGGGCCCTGGGCAGCCGTAACTCCAGGGCGTCCCACAGGTTCACGGCGGCGTCCAGCCTCCTTTGTGCCTCGTGGTGGCGTCCGTCGGCCAGGGCGCACTCGCCGAGCGTGCGCAGGGTCAGCGCCTCGCCGAAACGGTCCCGGTAGTCCCGGCAGACGTCGAGCGCGCCGAGCAGTTCCGCCTCCGCCTCGCGCGTGCGTCCCAGCCGCAACCGGGCCTTGGCACGCGCCCGTTCCGCGTACGCCGCCATCAGCGGGTCACCGAGTCCCGCGAGGATCTCAAGGGCCCGTCCGGCGTACCGCTCGGCCTCCTCATACGCTCCCAGGGACCGGTGCAGCAGGCTCAGCGAGCGCAGGGTGAGTGCTTCTCCCCGGCGGCTGCCCAGGCTCCGATAAGCCCTCAGCGATACGTCCAGGAGCGCCGCCGCTCGCTCGTGGTCGCCGCGTTCCAGACGCACGGAGCCGTGGAGCCGGCAGGCGAGTCCGATGCCCGCCTCGTCGCCCAGACGCCGGAACACGCCGACCGCGCGGCCCAACGCCTCGTCGGCGGCATCCAGCCGGCCCAGTTCACGCAGGTTGCCGCCGAGTCCCGCGAGGGCGGCGGCCTGGCCGTGCAGATCACCGATGGCGGCGCACAGGGGTTCGGCCTGGCGGAAGTACTCCTGTGCCTCGGCGTACCGGTCCTGTTCGAACCGCAGTTGTCCCAGGCCGATGAGCAGCAGCGCCTCGCCGGCGCGGTCCTCGGCGCGCCGGGCGGCGGTGAGCGCGGCGTCATGGCTGCGCCACCAGGCGTCGAAACGGTTGCCGACGGCGAAGGACGAGGAGCACAGCACCGTCGCCGCGGCGCAGGCAAGGGTGTGCAGGCCGAAGGCCGCGGCGCGCTCGACGACCGTGGCCAGCGCACCGGCCTCGGCCTCGAACCAGGCGTACGGATCGGCCAGGGCCCGCCGCGTGGTCGCCGCCCCCACCTCGGCGGCCGGCTCGTGGTCCGGCATGCTCTCCGTGCCCCACCGCGGCCCGGCGCCGCCCGCGGACTGGTTGACGCTTGCCGAGCCGCCGAGGTAGGGCCGCAGCACGACCACCCCCGAGTGAGCCTCCTGCGCGACCCGCTCCACAAGCCGCAGTCCTCCCGCCAGCGCCCGTCCCACCGCCGCCGTGCGCACCCGGAGCGAGTCCTCGGCCTCGGCCCGTTCCGCGGCGTAGACCCGTACCAGGTCGTGGGCCCGGTAGCGGGACTGGCCGGCGGAGTCGGTGCCCGTCCAGTCCAGTATCTGCGCGTCGACGAGCCGTTCGAGCACCTCCTCCACGTCGTCCTCGGGCCCGTCGACCAGGAGCGCGGCCATCCAGGGGGCGGTGTCGCACGGGCCGAGGGCGGCCAGGCGGCGCAGCACGGTGCGGGCGTCGTGATCGAGCGATGCGTAGCTCAGGCCCAGGCTGGCGCGTACCTCCAGATCCCCCACCGCCAGCTCGTCCAGGCGCCGCCGCTCGTCCTCAAGGCGGTCGGCGAGGACGCGCGCGGTCCAGTGCCGGCGCATGGCCAGCCGGGCCCCGGCGATCCGCAGGGCCAGCGGCAGTCCGCCGCACAGGGTGACGATGCGCCGTGCCGCGGCGTCCTCGGCGGGGTCCTCCGGCGCGTCCCGGTGCCCGATGACGCGGGCCAGAAGCTCCAGGCTGCGCGCCTCGTCCAGGACGGCGAGGTCGGTGCGCCGGGCCCCGTCGAGGCCGCCGAGCCGGGCTCGCGAGGTGACCAGGACGCCGCAGCCGGGGCTGCCCGGCAGCAGGGGCCGCACCTGGGCCTCGCTGTCCGCGTCGTCGAGGACGACGAGGAGGCGGCGTCCCGCGACGAGGCTGCGAAAGAGGTCGACGCGCTCGGCCAGGTGCTCGGGCGGTGCCGCGCCCAGCGCCCGCAGCAGCCTGCCCAGGATGTCGCCGGGCGGCAAGGGCCCGCCGGTGCCCTGGAGTTCGGCGTACAGCTGCCCGTCGGGGAAGGCCTGCGACGCCAGGTGGGCGGCCTTGACCGCGAGGGCGGACTTGCCGACGCCCGCCGGGCCCGACACCACCACGACGGAGGTCGCGTCCCGGGGCGCGACGAGCCCGCCGACGACTTCGGTGATCTCGGCCTTGCGCCCGGTGAAGTCCCGGATGGCGGCGGGCAGCAGGCACACGGGCCGGGGCGCGGCGGGCGTCTGGGGCGCCGATACGTCGGCGGGCGCCGCGGCGTTCTCGGCGCGCAGCAGTCCGGGCTCGGCCCGCAGGATCGCTCCGTGCAGCCGGCGGAGTTCGGGTCCGGGATCGATGCCGAGTTCCGCGGCGAGTACGGCGCGGCCCTCCTCGAAGGCCGCGAGCGCGTCGGCCTGCCGTCCCACCCGGTAGAGGGCGAGCATGAGCTGGCCGCGCAGCCGCTCGTTGGTGGGGTGGGTGCCGACGAGCCCCTTGACCTCGGTGATCAACTCGCTTTCCCGGCCGCCGTGTTCGAGTTCGGCGGCGATGCGCTCTTCGAGTACGCACCGCCGGGCCTCGTCGAGCCGTGCCGCCTCGTTGCGCAGCGCCTCGCCGACCCCGCCGAGCGCGGAACCGCGCCAGAGCAGGAGCGCGTCGCGCAACAGGCGGGCGGCGCCGAAGTGGTCCCCCTGCGCGGCGGCCTGCCGTCCGGCGGCGGCCGTCTCCTCGAACCGCCCGAGGTCCACGGCCCCGGCATCCGGCCGGATCACATACCCGGGCGCCCGTGTCTCGATGGCTCCCCGCTGCCCTTCCGGCAGGGCCCGCCGCAGTCCCGAGACGTAGGTCTGGACGAGCGCCCGGGCCGTTTCGGGCGGGTCGTCGCCCCAGACCACGTCCACGAGGGCCGCGGCGGGCACGACGTGTCCGGCGCGCAGCAGCAGCGCGGCCAGCAGGGCGCGGGGCTTGGGCCCGCCCATCCGCAGGGGGCGGCCGTCCCACAGCGCTTCGACCGGTCCGAGCAGACGGTATTCCAGTGCCATGGTCTGTCCCCCGAGGCGTCACCGGCATGTGCTCTCACCTCATGGTCCCCCAACCGCCCTTGCAGGGCGATGAGTTGAGGCACGCCGGGCGCGGCGTCCCCGGCACCCCGCCCCGCGCTTGACCGTCAGGGGTGCCCGGCCCACGACCGTCAGGCGGACGCGGCGGCCATCCGGTGCAAGAGGCCCGCCACGAGTGCGACCCGGTCGGGGATGTCGTCGACGATCACGTGTTCGTGGCGTGCGTGGGGGCCCGCACCGCTGGAGCCGAGCCCGTCGAGGACCGGCACGCCGAGCGCGGCGATGAAGTTGGCGTCGCTGCCGCCGCCGACACTGATCGGCTCCAGGGGGCCGCGCAGCTCGGTGGCGATCTCGTCGGCCAGCGCGAAGAGGGTCTCGCTCGCCGGGGTCAGGCGCATCGCGGGGCGGTTCCACTCCCCGCCGATGCTCACGTCGACGCGCGGATCGGCGGGCCGCAGCGAGGCGAAGACCTCGTCGACGCGGTCGGCTTCGTCCTGCCGGGTGATACGGACGTCGACGAGGCAGTGCGCGCGGCCCGCGACGACGTTGCGGGCGGTGCCGCCGTCGAAGGTGCCGATGTTGATCGTGGTCCCGGCGTCGGGGTCCTGCGCCGCGGCGAGCGTGGTGACCAGCTCGGCCAGTGCGTGGACCGCGCTGGCGCCGCCCGCGGGGTCGTTGCCGGCGTGGGACTCGATGCCGGTGGTGGTGATGCTGAAGGTGCCGACGCCCTTGCGTTCGGTCTTGACGTCCCAGCCGACGCCGGGTTCCAGCACCAGGGCCGCCGAGCAGTCGCGTGCCGCGGCTTCGATGAGGGGGCGCGAGACCGGGCTGCCCAGTTCCTCGTCGCCGGTGAACACGAACGTCACCGCGGGGTGCCCGAGCCCTGCGGCGCGCAGGGCCCGCAGCGCCCAGACGCCCGTGACGAGCCCGGCCTTCATGTCGTAGACGCCCGGCCCCCTGGCCGCCCCGTCGGCCACGGTGAAGGGCCACTCGGCCAGCGTGCCCGCCGGCCACACCGTGTCGTAGTGGCAGATCAGGAGCACCGGCTTGCCGGGGGTGCCAGGAGTGCCGGGGTAGGTCGCCGTCAGTACGTCGCCGTGCTCCGCCTGTTCGTGGCGGGTCCATGCGGCGGCCGGGCCGAGCCGGTCCTCCACCCAGGTCCTGATCGAGTCGGCGGCGGTGTCGAGCAACGCCTTGTCGGTGCTGGGGGTTTCGAGGCCGACGAGCGCCGAGAGGTCGGTGAGCAGGTCGTCGAGGCGGGTGCGGGTCCAGGTGGACAACGGCTTCGCGGACACGGGGGTGCGCCAATCTGTGTGCGGGGTCGGGGGATACAGCGGAGCCCGGGGATCTACCGGACAGGGACGCCGGGGCCGAGCGGGATGCCGAGCGCGTACCAGGCGAGGAACATCGCCAGCCATACGACGAGGTTGACGACGGCCAACGGCAGGACCAGGGACATCAGGGTGCCGATGCCCGCGGAGGGCCGGTAGCGGCGGATGAATCCCAGGGCGATGACGAAGTACGGGCTCATCGGGCTGAGGCTGTTGGTGGGCGCGTCGGCGATGCGGAACAGCGCCTGGGTGGTCTCCGGCCGGATGCTCAGGAGCATCAGCATGGGCACGAGGACCGGTGCCACGAGGGACCACATCGCCGATCCGCTGGTGAGGAAGAGGTTGAGCAGGCTGACGAGGAGCACCGCGCCGACGAAGATCACCACGGGCTGCGCGCCGAGCGAGTCCAGCACCTTGGCGCCGGATATCGCGATGACCTGCCCGATGTTGGTCCACTTGAAGTAGCCCAGGAACTGCGAGACCGCGAAGAACAGCACGAGGACGGGGACCAGTTCGCGCAGCCCCCGTCCCATCAGGTCCGGGATGTCCTGCGCGGCGGTGATGGTGCGCACGGTCAGCCCGTACACGGTGCCGATGAGCATGAAGAAGAGCATCAGCACCACGGCGACGTTGTCGAGCAGCGGTGACGCCACGATGGAACCGCCCTCGCCGCGCAGGGGCGATCCCGCGGGCAGCATCGCCAGGATCACGGCCGCCAGATACAGCGCTCCGGCCGTGATCGCCCGGCGTACGCCCTTGCGCTCGTCCTCGGACAGCGTCATGTCGGGCAGTTCGTCGACGTCGGTCAGCTCCGGTTCGGCGGCGTTCATCGCGTCGACGCGGCGTGCGACGACGGCTTCGGTGACCAGCGTGATCACGACCGCGAGCAGCAGACAGGACGCCGCGGAGAAGTACCAGTTCGACACCGGGGTGACCGAGTAGGACGGGTCGATGGTGTGCGCAGCCGATGTGGTCAGGCCCGCGAAGATCGCGTCGGAGCCCTCGATCACCGGGCTGACGCTGCTCGCGCCGCCCACGGCCACGTACGACACGACGGCGCCGATGATCGGGCTGCGGCCCACCGCACGGAACGCGATCATGCCGAGCGGGATCATCACCACGAACGCGGCGTCACCGGCCACATGGGAGAACATGCTGGTCAGCGCCACGGCGAAGGTCACCATCTTGGCCGGGACGCGGGCGAGGGCGGCGCGCATCAAGGCAGGGAGCAGGCCCGTGCCGTCCGCGATCGCGACGCCGAGCATGACCACCACGATCAGTCCCAGCGGCGGGAAGTTCACGAAGTTGGTGATCAGGTCGCCGAGGACCATCTCCACACCGGCGTCGGACACGATGCTCTTGACTTCGATGACCTTGTCGTCGGCGGGCGATACCACCGAGACGTCCAGCGTGGCCAGGAGCCAGCTCGCCACGACGATCAGTCCGCCGAGAATCACGAACAGCCAGAACGGGTGCGGCAGTTTGTTGCCCGCGCGGTCCACGAAGTCCAGCACGCGAAGGATCACCGTCGTCGGCGAACGCCGCTGTTTCGTCGTCACCTCGGTCATGAGGGCCTCCCGCTGCTGATCAGTGGCGATATGGCTCGCCATGAGACAGCCGCATGCTTCTTTGTGTCAAGAGTGAGATCTCTGATGACAGGATCGGTCTGTGTAGGCTGTCCGCATGCAAGAGATGAAGCACGAGCTCGACGACGCGGACCTCCATCTGGTGGCAGCGCTCCAGATCGCGCCCCGAGCGCCGCTCAACGCGGTCGCCGAGATCCTGGGCACCTCGGCCAGCACGGCCGGGCGCCGCATCCAGCGGCTCCAGCAGCTCGGGCTCCTGCGCTTCATCGGCACCGTGCACTGGTCGCTGCTCACCACCGGCAACCCCTACGTGGTGTGGATCAAGTGCAGGCCGGGTGCCACGGCCGATGTCGCCGCGGCCATCCGGAAGGTGCCGCAGGCCCAGTCGCTCATGACCACCAGCGGCGACTACGACATCTACTGCACCCTCTATCCCCTGCCCGGCACGGACCCGCGCCGCCTCCTCGCCCGGACGCTGCCCGAGATCCCCGGCATCGCCTCGATCCAGTCGCACCTGGTCCTGCGCTCCGCCCGCGAAGCATTCACCTGGCGACTCGACCGGCTCACCGCCCGGCAGGCGAAGGAACTGCGCCAACAGGCCGACGCCCTCCCCGATGCGGCCACCAGCACCGTCGCGCCCCTCAACGACATCGAGTTCCGCACGCTGCGACTGCTCGTCGAGGACAGCCGTGTCTCCGCGGCGCAGGTCGCCCGCGAACTCGACGTCAGCCGGTCCACCGCCTACCGGACGATCCAGTCGCTCCTGGAATCGGGCGCCGTCCGCCCCCGGGTGGAGATCGAACCGGCCGTCCTGGGATTCCCGATCACCGCGCTGTTCACCCTCGACGTCCAGCCGCGGCACATCCCGGCCGTGCTCGCCGCACTCGGCGAGCACTCCTGCGCGCGGTTCACCGTCATGACCGCCGGGCCGGCCACGATCCTGCACCACGGCGTCTTCGCCGACGAGGAACACCTGTCCCGGTTCGTCACCGACGACCTCGGCGCGCTCCCCGGCCTCAACGGCCTCAACACCCTGGTCGCCCTGTCCGTCCTGCGCCGCCAGTGGATCGACCGCGACGACGACTTCGTCCTGGGCCCCCGCGCCCACGACATCCTCTCGCCCGACCACCACACCCGCTAACCCGCGCCCGTCACCCCCTGGCCAGCCCGGCTCCCCCGCGGTACATCACAGACATGACCCCGCACGGCGGATCCCCCCGGCGTCTTGACGGCAAGGTCGCCTTTGTCACCGGTGCGGCCGGAGGGCTCGGCCGCAGTCATGTACGGCGGATGGCGGAGGAGGGCGCCGACCTGGTCGTCGTGGACATCTGCCGGTCGGTCGACACCGTGCCCTACCCGCAGTCGACGCCGCAGGACCTGTACGACGCGGTCGAGGAAGTGGAGGCCCTGGGCCGCCGCATCCTGGCGCGGCAGGCGGACGTACGCGACCGGGACGCTCTGCAGGAGGTGTACGACGCCGGGCTCGCCCAGTTCGGGCAGATCGACGTCGTGGTCGCCAACGCCGGGATCGCGCCGCTCCTCGTGGAGGACCGGGTGCAGGCCTGGCACGACGCCCTCGACGTCAACCTCACCGGCACCTTCCACACCATCGAAGTGGCCGTCCCGTCGATGATCGCCGCCGAGCAGGGCGGCTCGATCGTGATCGTCAGCTCCACCGCGGGCCTTGTCGGCATCGGCGGGGCCAGCAACGGCGGCCTCGGCTACGCCGCCTCCAAACACGGGGCGGTGGGGCTGATGCGTACCTACGCCAACAACCTGGCCCGGCACAGCATCAGGGTGAACTCCGTGCACCCCACCGGCGTGGCCACCGCCATGGTCACCGACCCGGCCATCGTCGAGTTCGTCGCCCAGGACGCGATCCTGTCCGAGACGGCGCCGAACGCCCTTCCGGTGGACGTGATCGAAGCGGTCGACGTGTCCAACGCCGTGCTGTGGCTGGCCTCGGACGAAGCCCGCTACGTCACCGGCGTCACGCTGCCCGTCGACGCCGGATTCATCAACCGCCGCTGAGCCGCCGGGCCGCAGCCGATCTCGAGGTGGAGCGTCATGACCGATCACTACGCGGACACGATCCTGGTGGGCGGGCACGTCAAGACGTCATCGGGCTGGGCCGAGGGGCTGGCCGTACGCGCCGGTGTCATCGAGACCGCCGGCGGCCGCCAGGAGGTGCTGCGACGGCGCGGACCGGCCACCCAGGTCGTCGAACTGGCCGGTGACACCGTCCTGCCGGGCCTGCACGACCTGCACGTACACCCGATCTACGCCGGCATCCGCGAGCGCCGCTGCAAGGTCCCGCAGGGCTCGAACCTGGCCGACACCCTGCACATCGTGGCCGAGCACATATCCCGTACCGCCCCCGGCGCTTGGGTTCTGGGCGGGCAGTGGGACGCGTCCGCGCTCGGCACCACCCCGAACCGGACCATGCTCGACGCCGTCGCGCCCCGCAATCCGGTTCTCCTGGAGGACACCAGCGGACACAGTTCCTGGGCCAACAGCGCGGCCCTGGCCGCCGCCGGAATCGGCCCCGGCACCCCCGACCCGGCGGGCGGCTTCTTCGAGCGGGACGGCGCGGGCAAACCGAGCGGCATCCAGCGCGAGACCGCCGCCGATCTGCTCGCCGCATCGGCCCCCAAACCGTCCGACGACGAAGTCGAGGCGGCTCTGGAGTGGGCCCTGCAAGAAATGCTGTCCTACGGGATCACCTCGTTCACCGAGGCCGCGGTGGGGTTCACCGCGGGGCCACGGGCCGAACTGCGCGCCTACACCCGCCTCGCCGCGCGCGGAGCCGTCAGGCAGCACGTACGCCTCTGCCTGGTGTGGTCCCCCTACGACCCCGCGTGCGAAGAGGTGATCACGGCGCGGAACCTCTACCGCAGCGAACACCTCGCGCCCGACTGCGTGAAGATCTTCCTCGACGGAGTGCCGACCGACAGCCACACGGCGGCGATGATCGAGCCCTACCGGGACACGGTGGCGGGACGGGACGACGAGGCGAGCCGGCACGGGATGCTCGCGATCCCGCCGGCCGTCCTCGACCAGGCGGTGACCCGGTTCGACCGCATGGGCATCACCGTCAAGTTCCACGCCGCCGGCGACGCGGCGGTCAGGGCGGCGCTCGGCGCCGTCGAGGCCGCCCGCGCGGCCAACGGGCCCGGCCCGTACATGCACAACGTCGGACACTGCACCTTCGTGACCAAGAGCGACATCGAGCGCGCCGCACAGATCGGCGCGACGTTCGAGGTCTCCCCCTACCTGTGGCAGCCCTCCCCCATCTGCTCCGACATCGCCACCGCCGTCGGCCCGGAAGCCGTCGAACGCGTCTGGCCGGTACGCGAGATGCTCGAAGCCCGCGCACTGGTCGTGCCCGGCTCCGACTGGTGCGTGGTGCCGTCGGTGAACCCGTGGTCCGCCATCGAAACGCTCGTCACCCGCCGGCGGCCGGGCGGCAGCGCCGACAGCTTCGGACCGGGCCAGGCCATCACCCTTGAGCAGGCCTTCGACCTGTTCACGGTCAACTCCGCCCGCCAGGAGGGCATGGCGCACCGCGTCGGGCGCATCGAACCGGGCATGCTCGCCGACCTCGTCGTCGTCGACCGGAACCCCTTCGAAACGAAAATCACCCAAGTGCACGCCACCAGGGTCAAGATGACGTTCGTCGAAGGGGAGCCGGTCTACGAGGCGGGGACCTGATCCGGGCCTAGCGGCGCACGTACAGCCGGTTGCCCTTCGGCCCTGTCCACTCCAGGCGTACGACACCGGCCACCGCCGCGTCGTCGACGCGGGAGGGATCGGCCCAGTAGCCGAAGGCCGGGTTGCGGAAGAAGGTCGCCCACAGGCCGCCGTCACGGTCCTTGAACTG
>NZ_JBNNJZ010000303.1:0-10021 GCF_050270335.1 Streptomyces sp. NPDC059900 | reverse complement strand
GATCCACACTGAACTCCTGCATCGCCCAACGGAGTTCGAGCCTCCTTACTCAGCGCCCCCCAGGGGCATCAACCGCCGGGCGCATCCAGGTCAACACTCCGGGGGAGCAAGCATCAGCCGACGGGAGCACCCGGCCGACGAGTCAGGAGCCGTCGTCCTGCCGACGCAGGAGCGCCACCTCGCGGTAGAGAGCAGCGGCTTCCTCCCGGTGCCCCAGCTGTTCCAGGCAGTGGGCTTGGTCGTTGCGGCTGGTGAGAGTGTCGGGGTGGGAGGCTCCCAGGGCGTGTGCACGCCTGTCGGCCACCTCGCGATATACGACTAATGCCTCTTCCCAGCGTTCCAGCCACCCCAGGGCCACTGCCGTTTCCCGCCGGCTGGCCAGGGCGTCGGGATGCTCGGCGCCCAGGGTCGCCTCCCGCAGTGCCCCGACGGCACGCGCCTCCGCGAGGGCCTCTTCCCAGCGCCCCAGTCGGCCGAGGTTGACGCCCTGGCCGTGCCGGGCCCGCAGCGTTTCGGGGTTGCGGTGCCCATCGATCCGGGTGCGATCTTCGATCAACCCCTGGTACAGCTGAAGCGCCTCTGTTGCGCGGCCGAGTCTGCCCAGACTGATGCCGACCTCGTAGCGGGCGGCCAGCGTCTCGGGGTGCTCAGCGCCCAGGGTGCGC
The DNA here is from genome assembly GCF_050270335.1 of Streptomyces sp. NPDC059900. Lineage (NCBI taxonomy): Bacteria > Bacillati > Actinomycetota > Actinomycetes > Kitasatosporales > Streptomycetaceae > Streptomyces > Streptomyces sp. NPDC059900. Next base: position 9,356 of record NZ_JBNNJZ010000303.1, on the reverse strand, counting down.
TCACGCGCCTGCGCCACCCTGCGGAAGGCGGCCAAAGCCTCCTCCCAGCGTCCCAACTGCCCCAGTGCATAAGCGACCTCATATCCGGTGACCAGGGTGTCAGGATGGTCCGGGCCCAGAACCCGGGCACGGGCGGCTTCGACGTCACAGGCCACTTGGTAGCCCTCGTCCATCCGCCCCAGGCGGGCCAGGGAGAAAGCCAGGTTGTGCCGGCACCTCAGAGTGTCGGGATGGTCGGCCCCCGCGACCCGTACTCGGGTGGCGTAGACCGCGGCGTACACGTCGTGCGATTCGGAGTTGCGGTCCAACTGACCCATCACGTAGGCCGTTTCCTGCCGGGCGGAGAGCGTGGCCGGATGGTCCGCGCCCAGCACCTGTTGCCTGCCGAGCGCCACCTGCTCGAACACAACAAGGGCCTCCGGGGCGCGGCCGGTGCGGCTGAGGGCGAACCCCTCCTCGTAGCGGCTGGCCAGCGTGTGCTCGTGCCCGCCGCCCAGCGCCTCTTCGTACAGCGCTGTCGCATTGCGGTGGGCCTGCCCCGCCTCTGCCCAGCGCCCCAGTCTGCCCAGGGCCAGCCCCATCTGCCGACTGGCATGGTGATCCAGATGCGGGATCAGGGAAAGCGGCACCGACGGAGGCACCTCCGCCAGGCCCGGCGTATCGATGAGGTAGTCGAACGCCGTGTACCCGCCGCCCGAGGCCAGCAGCATGCTGCCTGTGGCGCTGTGCACCGGTGTACACAACCAGGCCAGAGCCTCCTCGAACGATTCCGGACGCAAGCGGTCACCGCCCCGCGCCTCCAGATACGGCTGGTGCATCTCAGCAAGCGCCGCGCGGGGCACGGGCCCGTGAACGCCGATACGCCGGCAGTCCACCGCAGAGTGCATGATCGCGGCGGCGCGCGGCCGCACTCCCGGCGCCCAGGCATCCCGCCACGCACTGAGCATGGCCGGCCCGCAAGCCAGTGCCTCGGCCACTCCGAAGCGACCATCAGCCACAGCCCGCGCGATCCGGGCATCGCCCGTGTGCGCGGCACGCTCCCGCTCACCGGTCGACCAGGCCCGCTCGAGCCGGATCACCGTCGCCGCCTGCAACAGATCACGGGCATCACGCTGACGCTGCGACTGCTCCTCGCCGGAGGAAGCGTCAGTGAGCGCGGAGGAGAGACGGTGGTGCTCCTGGGCTCGCAAGGTGGCCAGGACGAGGACGTCAGGGGAGCCATCCCGCATCACCTCGGCCAGCAGTCCGGCCGTCACACCGGAAGTCCCCAGATAGCGTTCAAGGTCATCGAGCCACAGCACGCAGCGACGCTCACCCGTCACGGCGGCCGTCAGCAGCTCCGAACTCACCGTCGGCAGAGGGCAGGCGAACGCGTCATCCGGCCGCAGGGACCGGATCGCCTCGTAGGCCAGACGGGACTTGCCCGCTGTGGACTCACCGACCAGCAGTACGAAGCCGCCGCGTACGACCGCGGCATGCACCTCGCTCTCCGCGTCACGGGTCACATACGGCGGAAGCCGCCCTCCCGCGTTGCCCGCAGGCAGAGCTTCTGCGGCGTGCACGCCCACCGCCAACGGATCCCCGACATCCCGTACCCGAGGCAACAGCGCACCCCGCCCCGCGCGGTAGAAGACAGAAGCCATTTGCTCCCGCTGCGCGGCCACGCGGTCGATACGTGCTGTCACGCGCGAGACAGGCAGCACCAAAACGGCGGCGAGCGCGGCGGCGACGGCGGCGGCTGACTCCTTCGAGAGCCACAGCCCGCAGACCACACCGACAAGGCTCGCCGCGCCGGCCAGCCCGACGTAGGCCACCCACAGGCGAACGCCGCGACCCCTCACGTGCCCCCCCAATCCGACGCCGCCCGCAACCGGACGACCTGCCCCGCTGCCCGGCGCGATCGCCAACACTCAGCCGAGCAAGCCCAGATGGACACAGTCTTCCCGGCTCCCGCGGGGGACGCCAGCAAAGCAGCATCGAGCCCCGGCCGGCCCGCACTGCTCCACGGGGCCGTGATCGCAGGCATGATGGGGCCATGGCCCCCCTCGCCCGCCGCATGTTCGAGCTCCTGGAGCCGATCTGCCTGGTGACCTTTCTCGCCGACGAGTGCAACCAGGAGCTGGCAGCGCTCGGTCACCGAACCTACTGGGACGGCTACTTCGCCAGTCGTGCCGCCCCGCTGGGCCGGGTGCCGGCGCAGGTTGTGCACGCGGCCTTCTACAGCTTCGCCGACGGGGAAGTCGCCCGGCACATCCCGGGCGCGTGGCAGACGATTGCGCCCGAGGCCTCTGTCGCCGCACGGGAGCGGGGCAGCACGGCCTCCCTGCGGCGGATCCTGGGCGAGGAACTGGACGGCTCACCGGGCCTGGTGCGCGCCGCAGACCTGACCACCCAAGCCGCGTCGAGCGCGCCCACGGCAGGGCGGGTGATGTACGCAGGGATGCGCACCCTGCCCGTGCCGGGAGAGCCGGTGGCCCGGCTGTGGCATGCGGCGACCATGCTGCGCGAGCACCGCTGTGACGGGCATATCGCCGCTCTGGTCGGCGCACGCATCGGCGGCACGGAAGCCCATGTGCTCGACGCGCTGGCCCGCGGCATCCACCCGCCGGAGTCGTTCGGGCGCCTGCATCACCTGCCCAAGGAGAAGCTGGAGGCGGTCATGGGCGGCTTGCGCGAGCGCGGGCTCGTGGACGCCGAGGGCCGCTTCACCGACGCCGGCCGGCAGACCAAGCAGCGCATCGAAGCCCTGACCGACGAGCTCGCCGCCCCGCCGTACGAGTGCCTGACTCCCGCCGAGCTCGACGAGCTGATCGCCGAGCTCGAACCCATCACCGCCAGGCTGGTGGCCGCCGGGTCGCAGTGACCTGAGGGCCGGGCGCCGCCGGTTCACGGCCCTGGATCATGCGAGGGGCGGGGGAGTGTGGGTTCCGGTGGCTCCCCGGGCGTGTGCTCGTGCTGCCCGGGCCAGTCTGGCGATGGCCCGGGCCAGTTGGCCCGGAGGGAGCGTGTAGGGCAGCCGGATGTTGCGTTCGAACGCGCCCCCGATGCCGAAGCGTGGTCCGGCCGCGATGGTCACTCCGTGGTCGGGTGCCATGGCTGCCAGCCGTGAGCTGACGGGCTGGGGGAAGGTGGCCCAGAGCGTCAGGCCGCCGGCCGGTTGCGGGGCGTGGACGTCCGGCAGGTGCTCGGCCAGTGCGCGGCGCAGGGCCTCCTGCTGGGTCCTGAGCTGCTGGAGGGCCTTTGGCCGTCGGGTCTGGTGCTCGTTCAGGAGGACGGCTGTGGCGAGCTGTTCGACGACGGGGGTGCCCAGGTCCGTTGTGGGGCGGGCCTTTTCGACGCGTTCCAGGAGCGAGGGCAGGGCGCGGATCCAGCCGGTGCGCAGACCGCCCCAGACGCTCTTGGACACGGAGCCGATGCTGATGGCTGCCGGCATGTGCAGGGCCAGGGGTTCGGGGTCGGCAACGCCCAGCGCCAGATCGGCCATGGTCTCGTCGACGACCGTGGGGCACGCGAGGTGGAGCTGTCGGCGCACGGTCGTGGACATGCACATCCCGGTCGGGTTGTGGAAGTCGGGGATCAGGTAGGCCAGATTCGCGTCGCTGCCTGCTGCTCGCAGCTGCTCGGTGTCCCAGCCGGCCGGTGTCACGGCGACGGGCAGAGGCCGGGCGCGCGCGTGGGTGAAGGTCGTGATCGCGTGCGGGTAGGTCGGATGGTCGATGAGTACCTTGTCGCGGGGCGACACGAGGACGCGCGTCAGCAGGGCGAGCGCGTGCTGCGCGCCGTTGGTGATCAGGATGTGATCGGGGCGGGTGGGCAGTCCGCGCCGCTGATACCAGCCGGCGACCGCTTCGCGCAGCTCCGCGATGCCATACCGGTCGTAGCCGTGCCGATCGAAATGCCGCGGCAGCTGTTCGAGCGCGGTCGCGAACGCGGCATGGAGGATCTCCACGGGTGCGGCCGGCGCGGCGAAGGACAGGTCGATGGTCGTGGCGTCGGTGCGCACCGGCTGCTGGGGTGTCGTGTCATCGGGCAGCCGTACCGTCGCCCGGGTCCGTGCCTGTGTGGCGAGGTATCCGTGCTCGACCAGCGTGCGAAAGGCGGTCCCCACGGTGGTCCGGCTGGTGCCGAGCGCGAGCGCCAGGTCACGTTCGCTCGGCAGGGCCGCCCCCAGGGACAGGCGCCCGTCCAGGACCAGCAGGCGCAATCGGTCGGAGAGACGCTGGTGCGCAGGCCCCGGCCCCTCCTGCCACGTTCCCAGCATCCGGGCGACCGCGTGCGAGCTGATCTTCACCCGGCCAGCATAAGCAATCTGGCTATGGAATCCAGGTCCAGATCGCCCGGAGACTCGCCGTATGACCTCTCCCGCGCCCGCCGCGCCCGCCTCAGATCCGGCACGACCCGACCCCTTCGTGCTGCCGCGCATGACCGCGTTCGCCCAGGCCCGCGCGGGCCGCAAGGCACGCCGGATCCCCCAGCTCCTGCTCGGATTGGTGGGATACGGGGCCGCCGTCATGCTGCTCGTGCAGTCCGGGCTCGGTGCGGCCAGCTGGAACGTGCTCACAGAGGGCACCGCCCACGCGCTCGGCATCTCCTTCGGCTGGGCGACAAACCTGATCGCGGTGCTGGTGCTCATTGCCTGGATTCCCCTGCGGGAGCTTCCCGGGCTCGGCACGCTCCTCAACGTCGCGATCGTCGGCTTCGCCGCCGATGCCACCGCGCTGGTGCTCCCCGCCCCGCAAGGCCTGCCGGCCGCGATCGCCTACCTGCTCCTCGGCCTTGTCGCCCTGGCCTTCTTCGACGCGCTCTACCTCGGCGCGCAGTTCGGATCGGGACCGCGCGACGGCATCATGACCGGGCTGGTCCGGCTCACCCGTCTGCCCGTGGCTGCCGTGCGCACCGGCATCGAAGTCACCGTTGCCGCGGGCGGCTGGCTGCTCGGGGGAACCGTCGGCGCCGGAACCGTGCTGATTGCCCTGTGCATGGGGCCCCTCGTCGGCTACTTCCTGCCGTTGGTGGCGGTGCGCCTTCCGGCCGCATCTGCGCCTGGGCGGCACACCCGTTGACTTCCACGAGCCGGCCTCATGCCCGGGTCCGCCACCAGGGAGCGTCAAGGGAGTCGGCGCGGATCACCAGGGCCCGCCCCACGATCGTACGGTCGAGTTCCCGCACACGGCCCCGGAGTTCGCGCGCCGACTTCCCCGGCAGCGCGTGCAGGACCGCTTCGAGGTGGTCGCGTGCGTAGCCGGGGTCGCAGCCGCACTCGGGGATCTCGCACCCGGCGGATGCGAAGGGATCGGCCACCTGGCGCAGCGGGCCGTGGGCCAATGCGGCCCAGTGCCAGAAGGCCTTGGCCGTGTCCCCGGGGCTGTAGCGCGCCAATTCCAGGCGCCGGATGGCGGCTTGGCAGGATCCCGACAGCCTGTTGATCGGCGGGTAGGAGTAGCGGAAGTAGTAGCGGGAGCGGGCGACGGGCAGCTCGGCCCGCACCGCGGACGGGCGCCTACGCGGCATTGCCCTTTCGGCACAGAGTCATGGGCGGCACGATACCGCCGCACCCGGCGGGTGATCCAGAGCCGGCTCCCTGCCAGATCGGGGCGCAAACAGCTCCGCGGGTAGGGGTTTCCGCTCAGGATCGGGCATCCTCGCTGCGGTGCCTGCCACCGCCCTACAGTTGGCGTGTGGACCTGGTGACAGCCCTCACCGTGGCAGGAACGTTCGCCGGCGTGATGAGTGTGGTGGTGGCGCTCGTCCAGGGCAGACAGGCACCCGATCCCGCACCCGCCGCTGACCCGCCCCCGCCCTCGTCCCCGCCCCCGCCCCCGGACCATGGCGCGAGACGGGAACCGCCCCCTGAAGGCGCTGCTGATTCCCCGCCGGACGCCCGCAGCACAACGCCGATGGCCCGCGCGCTGCGCCCGCCAACGGGACGACTGGGGCAGCTCCATGGCCGCGAGGACGTGCTGGAGGTGCTGAGCGGCCGGCTCCGCGCGCCCGACGGACGCTTCCAGGTACTGGCAGGGATGGGCGGCGCAGGAAAGACGACGCTGGCCCTCGCGCTGGCCGAGCGCGCCGAGCGCCAAGGGCGCAGCGTGTGGTGGGTCTCTGCCACGGAGCAGAGGTCGATGTCGTTCTCGCTGCTCGCCTTGGCGCTCAGCCTGGGTGCGCCCTCTGCCCGGGTGGAGGAGGCACGAGCCGGAGTGCGCGATCCGGCCGATGTTCTGTGGGAACACCTGGAGGCGCAGACAGGATGGCTGCTCGTCTTCGACAACGCCGACGACACCGGCGAACTGGCGCTCGGCGGCGCCCCTGTGGCAGACGGCACCGGCTGGCTTCGCCCGACACCGGCCGGACTGATCGTGGTGACCAGCCGGAACATGGACCGGCGAGAGTGGGGCCGCCACGGCGTTGTGGTGCCGGTGTCGTGTCTGGACCCTGCTGCCGGCGCGCGCGTCCTTCTGGACTTGGCTCCGCACGCCGGTACGCCCGCGGAGGCGCAGGCACTCTCCCGGCGCCTCGGCGGCCTCCCGCTGGGCCTCCACCAAGCCGGGGGATATCTGGGATCGCCCTTTGCCCTGGAGCGCACCTTCACTGCCTATCGCGAGGCACTGGACGACCGGTTCCCGCTGCTCATGGGGCGAGCGAGTGATCCCCGCTCGGGCGTGGTCCACACCTGGGAACTGTCCCTGGACGCCCTGGCGGCCCACGACAGGGCCCCGGCCCGACCGCTTTTGAGGATCCTGTCGTGCTTCGCCCCCGCCGCGGACATCACCTCCGCACTCCTGGACTTGCAGGCACTGGGCGACGATCTGGGGATCACGGCCGGAGAGGTGGGAGGCGCACTGGAGGCCCTGCTGTCCGTGGGGCTCATCGAGCTGGGGACCATATCCGGGCCAGACGACATCCCCAGCGTGGTCGTGCACCCACTGGTGGCGGCCGCCAGCCGCCAGCACCTGCACGTACCGCTCACCACAACAGCAGCTCGCGCCCTGCGAGTTGCCACCCGGCGCCTGCGCCCGGACGACCCCGACGACTGGCCCCTGTGGCTGCAACTCCTGCCCCACCTGCGTTCCCTGCTGTCCCTTCCTCCGGCCGCACTGGACACCGGGGGCCTTGCCGCGATCGCGCGGGCCGTGGTCACCACGAGCCCGGCGCTGCGGTGGAGCGGGGCATGGTCGGCACCGGAAGCCCTGACCCGCGATGCCCTGTGCCAGGCGGAGTCTCTCGGCCCGGACCACGAGGCGGTACTCGGCCTGCGATACGAGCAAGCCCTCGCCGCCCTGTACCAAGGGCACCTCGCCGCAGCAGAAGCGCAGCTGAGCGGCACCCTCGCGGCGCAGCTCGCCACCCTGGGTGCGGATCACCCCGCCACCCTGGCCACCCGCCACGAAACGGCACACCTCTACGTAGAACAGGGACGTTTGGCGAAGGCCGAGAGCGCCTGCCGCGCCGTATTGCGCGACCAGCTCAGGGTGCTGGGACCTGACCACCCGGAGACGCTGGCCACACGTCACTGGCTCCTGCGCACGGTCGGCGAGCGAGGACGCTACGCAGAAGCCGAGGCAGGCTACCGCGACTTGTTGCGCGCGCGGAGCCGGGTCCTGGGACCCGAGCATCCCTACACCTTGTGGACCTACAACAACCTCGGCTTGCAGCTCTCCTACCAGCGGCGCTTCGCAGAGGCACAGGTCACGTTCAGCGAGCTGATCGAGGCGCGCCTGCGCGTCTTCGGGTCCGATCATCCCTACACGCTGCAGGCCCGCGCCAACCGTGCCGGGGTCCTGGCGGAACTCGGGCGCGTGCAGGAGGCGGAGGCGGAGTTGCGCGAGGTGCTGGAGACGGAACTGCGGGTGCTGGGGGCCGAGCACGTCAACGTACTCGACGCCCGCTGCGAACTGGCGCAGACGCTCGCCGCGCAGGGACGCCACGCGGACGCGGAGCGGGAGTTGCGGGAGGTCATCGACGTCGAGGAGAGAGTCCTGGGGCCCGAGCACCATCTTGTGGGCGATGCCCGGCTCGCGCTGGGCAAGACCCTGGCAGGCCAGGGCAGGCACGCGGAGGCAAGGGCAGAGCTCCGGGCTCTGCTCGCCCTGCAGACGCGCACACTCGGTCGGGACCATCCGAGAGCGGCGGCGACACGGCAGGCCCTGGCTTCCATCGGCCTGACCGGCAGTTGAGTCGCCCGGCCGTGGGCGGGGTCAGCCGGCGGGGTCCGGGCTGATGCCCTGCAGGGCGAGCCCGAGCAGGTGGGTGGCGTGGGGCAGAGGCGTTGCCTGGTGTTCTGTGGCCAGGGCGATGCCGACCGTCAGAGTGAGCAGGTCGTGGAAGGTGACGTCGTCCCGGACGGCTCCGTCGTCGATGGCGCGGCGCAGCAGCGGGGCGCCCGCGGCTTCCAGGACGCCGTTGCAGGAGTCCGCGGCGGCATCCCGGGCGGGCGGTTCATAGGTGAGGGCGACGGCCAGTCCGCGCGCGGAGACCGCGTAGGCGAGGAGGTCGTGCGTCCAGGTCAGCAGTGCCGCACGGCTGTCCTTCGCGTGACGTGCGGCGTGCGCCTGTTCGGCCAGTGCCTGCATGCGCTCGTGGTAGACGGCTTCCAGGAGCGCCTGGCGGGTGGGGAAGTGCCGGCGCACGGTCGCTGATCCCACGCCCGCGGTGCGGGCGATCTGCTCGAGGGAGGCGTCTGCGCCGTGCGAGGCCACTTCCGCTTCGGCGACTTCGAGGATGCGGGCGTAGTTGCGGCGTGCGTCCGAGCGCTGACCGGTCATGACTTCCCTTGCTTGCTAAGTGGCGGGCCCCGCCATATCGTAGCGGAAGGCTAAACGGCGGGCCCCGCCGTTTAGCCTTCCGAGACGTGCGAGAGGATCGGCCATGCCCGAAATTTCTGCTCCTGTTCTGGTGACCGGCGGCACGGGCCGCCAGGGAGGCGCGACCGCCCGGGCGCTGCTGGCCGCACACGAGCCCGTCCGGGCGCTGGTGCGCGACCCGCACACCGGCGCGGCCAGAGCCCTCGAGGCGGGCGGCGCGGAGCTGGTCACCGGCGACCTGACCGACCCGGACTCCCTGGACCGCGCCGTCCGGGGAGCGAGTGCGGTGTTCTCGGTGCAGATGCCGCCCTTCACGGACGACGGCGTCGACTTCGCCGGAGAACTCGCGCAGGCCACCAACCTGATCGAGGCGGCGCGGCGGGCAGGCGTGGGCCAGTTCGTGCAGTCCTCCACCAGCGGCGTCGGCGCACACACCCAGGCTCCCGGCTGGGACGACGGCCGCTGGGCGCCCATGCAGCCGTACTTCGAGACCAAGCAGGCGATCCTGGAAGCGGTACGCCGCGCGGGCTTTCCCCGTTGGACGGTGATCAAGCC
>NZ_JBNNJZ010000302.1:0-10049 GCF_050270335.1 Streptomyces sp. NPDC059900 | reverse complement strand
GTGCAGTCTGCACGCACAGGGCGTCGAGCACCAGTGCGTATGAAGACGTGGTCACAAATGGACGCCGTCAACTTCACAGTGTGCCGTGCCGCTGCGTCAGTCGGCGGAGCCAGGTGTTCCTTTGAGGCGCTCAAAGGTGTGTTTATGCAGGTGAGGAGGGTGTGGAAGGTGTCTATGATCGAAGAGCAGGGCCCGCGCCGAGCGCGGCCAGGTTGACGCCCGAGGAGCCGCGCGGTGAGCACCACACAGCAGCATCAAGCCGATGACCCGATGGCCACGCTCGACGTGGACCGCAGCGATACGGAGTACCGGGCCTGGCTCAAAGAAGCCGTACGCAAGGTCCAGGCCGACGCCAATCGCTCCGCCGACACCCATCTGCTGCGCTTCCCGCTGCCGGAGCAGTGGGGCATCGACCTGTATCTCAAGGACGAATCGACCCACCCGACCGGCAGCCTCAAGCACCGGCTCGCCCGCTCGCTCTTCCTCTACGGCCTCTGCAACGGCTGGATCCGGCCGGGGCGGCCGGTCATCGAGGCCTCCAGCGGCTCGACGGCCGTCTCCGAGGCGTACTTCGCGAAGCTGATCGGCGTGCCCTTCATCGCGGTGATGCCCCGCACGACCAGCGCCGAGAAGTGCCGACTGATCGAATTCCACGGCGGTCAGTGCCACTTCGTGGACGATTCGCGCATGATGTACGCCGAGTCCGCCGCCCTGGCCGTCGACACCGGCGGCCACTACATGGACCAGTTCACCTACGCGGAACGGGCCACGGACTGGCGCGGCAACAACAACATCGCCGAATCGATCTACCAGCAGATGCGTCTCGAACGCTATCCGGAACCCGCGTGGATCGTCGCCACGGCGGGCACGGGCGGCACGTCGGCGACCATCGCCCGCTACGTCCACTACATGCAGTACGACACCCGGCTCTGCGTCGCCGACCCGGAGAACTCGTGCTTCTTCGACGGCTGGACCCACCACGACCCGGACGCCACCAGCGACTGCGGCTCCCGCATCGAGGGCATCGGCAGGCCCCGGATGGAGCCCAGCTTCGTGCCCGGCGCGATCGACCGCATGATGAAGGTGCCGGACGCGGCGAGCGTCGCCGCCGTACGGGCCCTGGAGCAGGCCATCGGCCGCAAGGCGGGCGGCTCCACCGGAACCGGACTGTGGAGCTCCTTGAAGATCGTCGCCGAGATGGTGGCCGCGGGCCGCACCGGCAGCGTCGTCACGCTCATCTGCGACCCCGGCGACCGTTATCTGGACAAGTACTACTCGGACGCGTGGCTGGCCGAGCAGGGCCTGGACATCACGCCGTACGCGGCCGCCGTCAAGTCGCTCCTCGCGAACGGCACCTGGACCTGAGCAGTCCCGACCACGCGGCGGTACTCAGGCGTTGGCCTCGGCCAGACGCCGGTCCAGGGCCGTGACGGCGTCGCGGAAAGCCCGGCCCATGCCGGCCCTGCCGAGGGTCAGGGCGAAACGGAAGGGCGCCGCGCCGTCCGCGGCGAACGTCCACTGCACGCGGGTGCCGGTCCCGGCCGGAGCAAGCCGCCACTCCTCGAGGAGGGCGCGCAGGCCGGGGGCGTTCGCCTCGTCGACGCGGTAGGCGTACCGCTGCGCCGGTTCGGCCGCGACCACCGTCTCCCAGAAGCGTGTGCCGCCCTTGAGCCGCACCTCGCGGCCCTTGCCGCCGTCCGCGGTATCGACGGGCCGGCACAGGGTGACCGCGGTGAACCACTCGGGCCAGTCGGCCGTGCCGTCGGCGAGGGCGCGGTACACCGCCTCCGGGGAGGCGCTCACCTCGCGGGCGAAGACCAGACGCAACGGAGCGGTCTCGACGAACTCCAGGCCCACGGGCCTCAGTCGGCGTGCCATCGAATTCAGCCCCCAAGCGGAATCGGGTGGTTGACCGTCCACCGTCACCATAGCTGGCGGGCCGTCAGATGTCTGCGGTGCCTCCGGCGCTCTCCGCCCGCTCCGCGACAATTCCCTGCCCGCCCTCGCCCGGCTCCGCGGGCTCGTCCGTGACCACCAGGCGCCGCAGATGCTCGGAGATCTCCGCCCGCGCCTCCGCCGGCAGCCCGGAATCGGTCACGAGCGTGTCGACCTGCTCCAGGGCGGCGAACGAACTGAGGCCCACCGTGCCCCACTTGGTGTGGTCGGCGACCACGATGACCCGCCGCGCCGACTGCACCAGACGCCGGTTGGTCTCCGCCTCCGCGAGGTTGGGCGTGGACAGACCGGCCTCCGCCGATATGCCGTGCACACCCAGGAAGAGCACGTCGAAGTGCAGCGCGCCGATCGCCTGGTCGGCGACCGGGCCGACCAGCGAGTCCGACGGTGTGCGCACCCCGCCGGTGAGCACCACGGTGGCCGCGCCCTGGCGCCGCCCGGACGTGCGCTGCGCGGAGTGGAAGACGTCGGCGACCCGCACCGAGTTCGTCACCACCGTCAGGTCCGGCACGTCGAGGAGATGATGGGCCAGGGCGTACGTCGTCGTGCCGCCGGAGAGCGCGATCGCCGTGCCCGGCGCGACCAGGGAGGCCGCGGTGCGCGCGATGTCCTCCTTGGCGTTCAGTTCCAGGCCCGACTTCGCCTCGAAGCCCGGCTCGTGCGTGCTCGCCTCGACCACCGGCACCGCGCCGCCGTGCACCTTCTCCAGGACACCCTGGCGGGCGAGGGCGTCCAGATCCCGGCGGACCGTCATGTCCGAGACACCCAGCTTGCGGGTCAGCTCATTGACGCGGACGCCGCCCCGGCGGCGCACCTCGTCGAGGATGAGGGCGCGGCGCTGCTCCGCGAGGAGGTTCTGATTCTCGCTCACGTCCGTCCGGCCCTTCTGCCTCGTCACGCCCGTCGCGCACGTCAAATGCGCTGCCTCATCCTCGCATGCGCCCCTGACGGGTGGCCCACCGCCCGATGCCGTGCGTTCACCCCGAACGGGGAGATTACGTGAGGACAAGTGTGGGCGGGGCCGTGAGCGGAGATCCTACTTGCCTGACCACGCGCACATTCGGGGGAAGCGGAACGGTGGCAGCAGACCAAAGAGAAGAGACGGCTCTCGAACTCCTCGTGCACGGAGTCGGGGGCACGACACCCCAGGCGATGCTGGACGACCCCAGGACCGTCCGCATCTCCGGTGACGACACCGCGGCCGTCTTCCGCCGTGCCGAGGACGCCGACGCAGAGAAGCGCCCGGACGACTACCGCGGCAAACCGGTCCCCGAGGCGTATGTCTGGTGCAACCTCACCTCCGGAAACGGCTCGCGGGCCCTGTGGCTCCTGCTCCTTCCCTTCATGGTGGTCAACCTCGCGCACTGGATGCGCCCCACGTCACGCCGCATGAAGAAAACGGTCCGCACGTACGGCCTCCTGGTGCGCCTGATCGGGCTCAGCCTCACCGTCCTGCTCGTCGCCGCGGCCTGCGAGGTCGCCATCGACCTGACGGCCTGGCAGTGCGCGGGCACCCCCGCGTGCGCCGCCGAGCGCTCCTGGCTCGGCTTCCTGGCGCCCGACGCCTCCGGACACGGCGGCTGGTGGAGCCAGCCGGGCCGTCGCCTCGCGCTCGCCGCCCTCGTGCCCGCCGCGCTCACCGGCCTGCTCTGGTACCTCTCGCAGCGCACCTGGAGCGCGTACGAATCCCAGACACCGCTGCCCCACCAGACGGACCCGGAGGAGGAGCCGGGGCGGACCGCGCTCGGCAAGCCCGGGTTCTGGTACGGACGCCGTCTCGTGGCCCGCCTGCGGGCCGCACACACCGCGGCGGGATTCCTCACGGTGGCCGCCGCGGTCGGCACGTCGGCCGCCCGCCACGACCGGCGCCCCGGCGGATCCGCGCTGCTCGACGTCCTCGGCTGGGCCCTGGACGTGACGCTCGTCCTGGGCGCGGGCATCGTCGTCCTGGTGGTCTGGCGCAGGGGCCGCAGCGAGAACAAACTCGACCGGCACCTCGACGAGAAGCTGATCCGCAGGCTGCCCCTGGGCGCGCTCGCGCTCCTCGCCCTGACCCTCCTGTACGCCGGGTGGTCACGCCCCGAGTGGACCTCCGAGGGCAGGCTGCCGGGCAACGCGACCTTCGGGGCCATCGCCCTGGGCCAGGGGCTCCTGGTCATCGCCCTCGCGGTGGTCGCCCGCGCGCTCTACCGCACGGCGCCCGACCCCCGCACCGCGCTGCGGGGCTTCGCGGGCCCGGCCGTAGCCATGCTGTCCTGCGCGCTCGGCGGGGTGATGTCGGGAGGCGGCGCCCAGCGCGTCGCCGACTGGCTGGACGGTTCGGGGGAGCCGGGATCCGGCGGCACCATCGACGGCCCGCCCGTGCTGCTGACCTGGCAGGCGTCCGTGATCCCGCCCCTCCTGGTGGTCGTCGCGGCGCTCTGCGGCTGGCTCGGCGTCCGCACCTGGCGCCGCGCCCGCGCCGACCGGGCGACCATCCCGCGCGAGTACCCCGGCGAGCCCGAGGACGCCGCGCGCAGCCGCCGCATCGCGGGCACGCGCGCGCGTGCCGCCCTCACCGACCGGGCGCCGCTCCTGGTGGGCATCACATCGGCGGTGACGCTGCTGCTCGGAGCGGGGGCGCTCGTCGGTGCCTGGGTGAGCGAGGAGGTGCCCGGCGAGGCCGCGCAGGGGCTGCCCGCCTTCTTCGAAGGAGCGGCCGAGACCTCGCAGGCGCTCGGCTCCTGGCTGATCGGCTTCGGTTTCATACTGTTCGTGACCTGGGGCCGCCGCGCCTACCGCGACGCCTCCGCACGCCGCACCATCGGCATCCTGTGGGACGTCGGCACGTTCTGGCCCCGCGCCGCCCACCCCTTCGCACCCCCCTGCTATGCCGAGCGCGCCGTCCCCGATCTCACGTGGCGCATGCACACCTGGACCCGCGCGACGCGCGCCACGGGCGGCAGGCTCGTCATCTCCGGGCACTCGCAGGGCAGTGTCCTTGCCGCCGCGGCCGCCTGGCAGCTGTGGCCCTCGGTCCGCAGGAGGGTCGCCCTCCTGACCTACGGCTCACCGCTGGAGCGGCTCTACGGACGCTGGTTCCCGGCCCACTTCGGCCCGGCCGCCCTCAGCTCACTGCACCGCGAGGTCGACTGCTGGCGCAATCTGCACCGCACCACCGACCCCATCGGCGGTCCCGTCAGGGTCGTCCCCGACGGCGACGGACCGCAGGTCGACCGCGAGGCCCTCAAGGACCCCCTGGTCTACGGCCGCACGGAGGAACACCCGCTGCCCGCCCCGATCCTGGGCCACTCCGAGTACCAGGCGGACCCGGCCTTCGCGCAGGAGCGTGCGCGGCTGCTCGCCCGGCTCAAGCCCGCCGTGCCCGCCCCGCGTCCCCGGACGGCGGAGACCGCCGAACCCGCCGGGCCGGCCGAACCGGCCGAGCCCGCCGCGGTGGTCACGGCAGTTCCGGTAGATCCTCCGGATACAGCAGGGTGAGGTCGTCCGTGCTCGGCTCCTCGAACTGGGCGACCCGGCCCGCGTGCCGCTCCACCATCGCTTCGAACGTCTGGCGCGCGGTGCGGCCGTTGCCGAACGCGGGGCCCTTGGGAAGCACCGTGAAGTACTTCAGGAGGGCCTCGCCCGTCCCCGTGTCGAGGCGGTACTCGTGCTCCTCGGCCTGCTGCTCGACGATCCGCAGCAGCTCCTCGGGGGCGTAGTCGCCGAACGTGATCGTCCGTGAGAAGCGGGACGCCACACCGGGGTTGACGGACAGGAAGCGCTCCATCTCCACGGTGTAGCCGGCGACGATCACCACCACCGCCTCCCGGTGGTCCTCCATCAGCTTCACCAGCGTGTCGATGGCCTCCCGGCCGAAGTCACGCCCGGAGTCCTCGGGCGAGAGGGCGTACGCCTCGTCGATGAACAGCACACCGCCGCGCGCCCGGTCGAACGCCTCCTGGGTGCGGATCGCCGTCGACCCGATGTGCTCGCCCACCAGATCGACGCGCGACACCTCGACGAGGTGCCCGCTCTGCAGGACGCCGAGCGACGCCAGGATCTCGCCGTAGAGCCGCGCCACGGTCGTCTTGCCGGTGCCGGGAGAGCCGGTGAACACCAGGTGGCGGCGCACGGACGCGGCCTTGAGCCCCGCGAGCTGCCTGCGCCGCCCGACCTCGATCATGTCGGTCAGGGCGCGCACTTCGCGCTTGACGCTTTCCAGGCCGACCAGCGTGTCGAGCTCACCGAGGACGTCCTTCGACGAGCGGGACGGCGGCTCGGGGGCCGTGCTGCTCACGGCCGCCGGGTCCGTGGGGCGCGGCCCGGGCACGGAGCCGAGCAATCCCACGGTCTGGGTGGCCGTCTGCGGGGCGGGCTCCTGCGCCGCGGCCGCCGCGGTCCGCACCCCGCCGCTCTCGTCGCTGGTGCAGTCCTCGACGAGCGGCCCGTCCTCGGCGAACTCGAAGCCGCCGCGCGCGCACCGCTCCGTACGGCACTTCTTCAGCGTCGTACGGCAGCCGTCGATGACGTGGAAGCCGTAGCCGCCGCTGTCGGTCACCCGGCAGCCGTGCAGGCTGCCGCGGCCGCCCGCCGAGACGTAGAAGCCGGCCTCCGCGGGGGAGGTGACCGTACAGCGCTCGATGGTGGGGTCGGCGCCCTTGGTGACGATGACGCCCGTCTGCACGCCGTCGACCGTGCAGTTGGCCAGGGTGCCGCCGCTGCCGTGGTCGCGGAACCACGCACCGGTGGCGACATCGCGGATGCGGCAGTCGTCCAGCTGCGCCGTCGCGCCGTCGCTCACGGACACCGCGGTGTTGCGCACCTGGGAGAGATCGCTGTCGACGACGTCCGCGCGCGAGCCGCGGTCCAGGACGAACAGCGCGTCCGGCACGTCGTGCACCCGGCAGGACTCCAGGACGGCCGTCGCCCCGTCGCTGACCCACACCGCCGGATAGTCGCCCGTACTGTCGTGGATCTCGCACTGGTTGGCGTCCACGCGGGTGCCCGGGTCCCACACCGACAGGCCGTTGCGCCCGAACCGGCTCACCGTGGAACGCGTCAGGGTGAGCACCGAGCGGGAACGCAGATCGATCGCGTTCTCCGGGACGTCATGGATCCGGCAGTCGGCGAGCGTGAGCACGGCGTCCGTGTCGAGCGTGACGCCGTCCGACGTCGTGCGGTGCACGTCGCAGTCGGTGAGATGCGCGGCCGCCCGGCCGGTGACCTGCACGCCCGAGCCCTTGACCTCGTAGACCTCGCAGCCGAGCGCCTCGAGCCCGGAGTGCTCGCCGGTCACCGAGAGCCCCGCGCCGGACGCGTGATGCACCCGGCAGCGCTCCAGGCGGGGATGCGCGCCGCCGCGCACGGCGACGCCCGACTGTCCCGCCGATACGACCTCGCACTCCTCGAAGACGCCGCCCCCGCCGTCGAGCACGGCGATGCCGATGCCGCCGGGATTGTCGACCGTGCAGCGCCGCACGGTCGGGCGGGCTCCGCCGCGCACCTCGATGCCGGCCGCCGAACGCGTCACCACGCGTATGTCGACCAGTTCGGGTGCGCCGTCCTCGACCAGCAGCGCGGGCGCCGCCGAGTCCTGCCCCTCGACGTGCAGGTCCTGCACCACGGCGGACGAGCGGACGGTGAGCGGTACCCCGTCCGACGGCGCGATGCGCACGGAGCCGGGGGAGCCCTCGCCGCGCAGCGTCACCGCCCGCTGGACGACGAGATTCTCGCGGTAGGTGCCGGGGGCGATGCTGAGCACGTCCCCGTCGCCCGCGGCCTCCAAGGCGGCGGCGAGCGATGCGTACTCACCCGTGCGGCGCCGCCACCGCGAGGTGCCGGTGTGCGTCACCTGGACCGTGCCCTGTGCCATGGAGTTGCTCTGCCCCCACCTTGTCGTACGCGGGACCTCACGACCTCGCGCAAGGCGCCGAAGAGTTCGGCCGGTCCACCGTAGCGCGCGCGGGGAGGGGGAGTTGACCCGATCGCCAGGCTCTCACCTGGTCATCGCCGGTCTCTCACCGCCGCCGGAAACCGGTGGCGGTGGTTCAGGAGCCGGTGCCGGTGCGTCCCCAGTCCGGTCCTGCCTTGTCCCAGGCCTGGTCCCAGCGGTCGTAACGCCGCAGGACGATCCGCCAGACGACGATCCGCCTGGTGCCCTCGACGAGGCCGGCGACCGCCGCCGCGACGCCGAATCCGGCAAGGGCCGCGTGCGTGCTCGCGGTCGCGTCGTCCAGCGGGCGGCCGACCACCTGGCCGTGCTCGTCCGTCCAGAGCGTGAAGCGGTCGCCCGGGTCGGGGGAGCGGAGGTCGGCGAGGACCGTGCCGGAGTGCGCCGTGCCGTCGGGGGCGGTCCATTCGGCGAGCACGCGGCTGTGCCTGTCACGCGCGGACGACGTCTCGGGATCAGGGTCCACCGGGGGTCTGGAGACCTTCTTGACCACGGTGCCCGCTACTTCGTGACGCACCTCGCGCTGTTGGCGCACGGACTCCCGCAGGGTGTCCTTCGCGAGTCCGCCGACCGCGAATCCGGCCAGTGGCGCCGCGAGGACGATGAGCAGCAGCGCCGCACAGGCCACCCAGGCCTCGACGAGGTCGGTCTTCCGGCGCAGCGGATTGTGCCGCCAGCGCCAGAGTCCGACAAGTGCTCGCACAGTCCTGCACCCCCTTCCGCGTCCGTCATAACCGCGACCGGCACGGCCCACGCGTCGGCGGGGAGAAGAGAGAGCGAAATCACCCTTCTCCTCTCCGCCCAACGTCCGGACCGGGCCTTTGAGTTCCCCGCCGCGGGGCCCTCAGTCGAGAACGGTGAACGGGTCACCGATCCGGATCGATCCAGTCGTCTCCGGCACCAGATTCTGTCCGAACACCAGCTGGTCGCCGAAGCGGCGGTGGTGGGCGAGCGTCCGCAGCGGCTCCTTGCCGCGCTCCGCGGTGCGCTGGTCGGTGGTGGTCACGACACAGCGGCCGCACATTTTCGCCACCCGGAAGGTGACCTCGCCGATCGCGATCCGCGACCAGTAGTCCTCGGCCCAGGGCGCCGTCCCGTCCACGACCACATTCGGCCGGAAACGGTTCATGGGGAGGGGGCCCTCGTCGGAGTGGTCGCCCTGCGCGATGAGCGAGTTCAGGGCGTCGAGGGAGGAGAGCGTGGTCAGGAGCAGGGGATAGCCGTCGGCGAAGGAGACGGTCTCGCCCTGTCTGGCGTACGCGGGATCGATGGGGCGCCGGGTCGCGGGCTCGTCGAGGTGGACGAGCCGGACGTCCGCGTCCAGATAGGCGCTGAACCACGCGTGCGCCGCCTCGTCGGCGGGCTCCGCCTCGACGAGGTCTTTCCAGATGTCCACCGTGACGGTCTTGCCGGAGGGCGGCACGGCCACCGTCAGCGGTTCGAGACCGGGCGCGGACATGCGTATGCCGCCGCCGGGCAGGAGCTCGGCGGCGGCCAACGCCAGCCTCGGATGCGGCCGTTGCGTGACGATCTGCCCGTCGCCGTCCACCAGCACCCACCGCCGGTCACCCGCGAGTCCCCAGGGCTCGACGACGGCCTCACGCGGAGCGTGTCCCCCGACCGCCTTGAGCGGGTAGTAGTGGATCGAGTGCAGCAGTGGCTTCGGCATGCGGCCATCCTGCCAGCAGGCACCGACAGGGGCGCCTGCGGGCGAATCAGTAGCCGCGGTAAGGGCGGTTGTACGGATCCTCGTACGTCGCCGGGGCGGGACGGGGTGCCGCGGGGCGCATGGCCTCGTAGCCCGTACCGGCCGGGGGGCGCTGTTGCTGTTGCTGGGGGCCCGGATAGCCGCGCGGCGCCGAGGGCTGCTGCGGGATGTACGGCGCGGGCGCCTGTTGCATCTGCTGCATCGGCGCGGGCTGCTGGACGTAGCCGTACCCGGGGTTGTGGTGGGACGGGGCGGCCGGCAGTGCGGGCAGGGCGGCCGGGAGCGCGGGCAGATGACTGCCCGTGTCGTACGCGGAGGGGACCCGGATCGGGGCGATCTGAGGAGTACCCCGCTCGGCGACAAGGGAGTCGTAGATCGGAGTGTCCGGGAAGGACGGCGCGGAGTAGTAACCGCCGCCATAGGTGGAGCGGGGGGAGGTCATGACACATAAGT
>NZ_JBNNJZ010000301.1:0-10050 GCF_050270335.1 Streptomyces sp. NPDC059900 | reverse complement strand
GTGATGGCGCTGCTCGGGGAGCGGAACTGGTACCTGCCGCGGTGGCTGCGGTGGCTGCCGGACATGACGCACGACGAGCCCTCCGTCGGGGAGGCGCCGGTGCCTGTGCGAGGGGAGCGGGTACGGGCGTGACCCTGCGCCCATGAAAAAGCCGGCCGGGCTGGAGGCATCCAGCCCGGCCGGATACTCTCAGCCCGTCCGGCGTTTGAGGACGAACCAGGCGAAGCCGGTGCTGTTACACCGAGGCCCCTGCCATGATCTTGCGCTCCTCGAAGGAGTCGATCGTCCGCGTGAAGTCCCGCGTCGAGAGCAGCAGCTTGTAGATGATGGCCAGCTCGAAGACGAGGAGCAGCGCGCCGGAGACGATGGTCGCCGGAAGCACCACGTCGAACAGCGGGCCGATCATGAAGACGCCCATCTGGAACTCGATGCCGCTCACCAGGTGGGTACGGATCCGGTGGCGCAGCAGGAAGGAACGGGCCCGCAGATACGCCGGGAACTTGCCCCGGAACTCCTGGTGCAGGTCGATGACCTGTCGCTTGGGCGCGGGCGCGACCTCGGGGGCCTGCGGGGTTTCCGGTACGCCCTGCTCGGCTCGCGTCTTCTGCAGGTCCTGCTCGATGTCGGCCTCGGGGTTGTCCCGCAGCAAGTCCTCCATGAAGGCGAGCTCGGCCTCGTTCTCGGCCCGGCGGGCCGCCCTCATGCGGCTCTTGATCTGCTTGCGCATGGTGTGCCGGATCTTGAAGATCTCCAGGCCGTTGATGTAGCGCAGGGTGTCGAGGGCGACCACGGCGACCGCGGCCCAGATGTAGAAGGCATCCCCGGTGCGGTGGAACTGGCCGCCCATCAGGGCCACCGCACACGCCATCACGCGAATCCGGTCGAATACGAAGTCCAGCCAGGCGCCGAACACCGAACCGGTGCCGGTGAGACGGGCGACCTTTCCGTCCATGCAGTCGAGGATGAAGCTGCAGTGATATACGACGGCACCGACGGCCAGCCACTGCCAGTCGCCCATCGCGAAGAACCCCGCGGAGACGAGCCCCAGCAAGAACGCGCCCCAGGTGATCTGGTTGGGCGTGATCCTGGTCCGCATCGCCGTCCACCGCACCAGCGGCGTGGCGACCGGATCGACCAGAATCACGGTCCACCAGGCGTCACGCTTCTTCTGCGTGATGCGGCGCACCTCGTCGAGGGGCGGTATGTCTCGTCGCATGTGGGGTCAACTTCCTGGCGTTCGCGGAACGTTCACCTCACGCTAAGAAGCAATTGGTTCAACTAACAAGTAGCCGAGCGTGCAACCTTTCGGCTGGGGTAATGGTCAAACGGGCAAGACGAGTCAATACCTATGCCAGAACCACCCTGCGTTACCTGAGCGTTATCGAACGACAGATATGTAACAGAAATGCCCGGGGTGCAACGGAAAGGCATTCCCGGGCATCACGCGCCGACGAGCCGGATGCATCACCGGACCGCCACCGGCGTCACATTTTGTCCCGTCCCGTCGCCTTCGTGAGCTCCTCCTCGATCAGATCGGCGGCCATCTTCGTGCCGCCCTCCCCCGCCATCGCGTCCCGCACCCCGGCGAGACGCCGCGCCACCTCCGGGTCGCCCGTCAGACCGAGCACCGCGTCCCGCAGCGTCTGCGCCGTGGCCTCCTCCATCGGCACGTGCCGGGCCACCCCGAGCGCCTGGAGCATGTCCGCGTTGCCGAACTGGTCGACGGCCTGCGGCACGGCGACCATCGGCGTCGCGGTGGCGAGCCCTTCCTGGCTGCCGCCCGCGCCGGCGTGCGTGATGAAGGCATCGGCCTGCTTGAGGACCGCGAGCTGCGGCACCCACTGACGGACCTCCACGTTCCGCGGGACGTCCCCCAGTTCGCCCGCCGTGACATGCCTGCCGACCTGGAGCACCACGTGCCAGCCGGGCAGGTCCCCGAACGCCTTGACGCACTCGCGGTAGAAGCCGGGCTGCTTGGTGAAGGACGAACCGAGCGAGACGAGCAGCACCTTCTCCGCGTCGGCGGGGCGTTGCCAGTCACCCTGCGCCGAGCGGTCGCCCTGGCAGGCGCCGACGAAGGTGTGCACGGCCTCGTCCACCCGGTCGGCGTTCGGCTGGAGCGCCTTGGGGATCAGGACGAGCGAGCGGGGCGGGCGCCCGACGAAGGGGTCGGGGTGCTGGGTGATCCCGTTCCCCTCCAGCCAGGCGTGGAAGCGCGCGTAGTACGCCTGGCCGCGGTCGGTCTGCTTCAGTTCGGCGTACATCGGCTCCGCCACCTCTTCCTCGTAGCCGTCCCAGGCCACGAGGTTCGGCGAGAGCGAGATCTCGGGGACGCCCCAGCGGCGGGCGAGCACGCGCGCCGGGTACGAGGTGATGTCGTACAGGACGAGGTCCGGTTCGTCGCCCTCGTACGCCGCCGCCAGTTGCGGCAGCGTCTCGATCGCCTCGGTGAGGAACGGCTCGATGTTGTCGATCAGCTCGGTCCCCCAGGCCTCGGGGTCGTCGTCCGGGCCTGGCAGCGTCGTATCGAACGGGACGGGCTCGGCGCCGGCCTCGGCGACCTTGTCGGCGAAGAGGTGCGGGATCGCGTACGTGACGCGGTGACCGCGGGCGACGAGTTCCCGGATCACTTCGAGGCTCGGGTTCACGTGCCCGTGCGCGGCGATGGAGAACATGGCGATATGGGCACGCTGGCGTGTGGTCATGCCCGGAACTCTAAACGAGACGAGACGTCTCGTGCAACCGTGTGCGCCGCCGCAGCCGACCGCGGGACCTACTCGACGTCCACGCCGCTCCGCGAGGCGGCGTCGTTATAACGCAGCAGGCACTCGGCGAACTTCTCCAGGTCCGGCCCGCTCCAGCCCGTGAGCCGCTCGTGGAACGCGACCCGGCGCGCGTCGGTGACCTGCGCCAGGACTTCGATGCCCCGCCCGGTGAGGTGCAGCACGTGCACCCGGTGGTCGGCGGGGTCGAGGCGCCGCTCCACGAGGCCGGCCTTCTCCAGGGCGCCCACCTGCCTGCTGATCGTCGACTTGTCCAGGGTGTAGTGCGCCGCGAGGTCCGTAGCCCGGCAGCCACCCTGGTACTCCAGGTGACTCAGGAGCGTGTACGACACGAGTGACAGCTCGGGGTGCATCCGCGCGGCGGTGGCGCGGGCCCGCCGGGCGAACGCCGTCATCTCCCGCTGAATGATCTCGATGGACCCGTCCCGGTCGGTCACGGTTTTTCCCTCTCCACGAATGGTTGTACAGTACAACACCGAGATTGTGTGTATATGCCAACCATCGACGACCGACCGTGTCGGCCATCGACTGTCGCGAGAGGTCTCCCGATGACCGCCACCTCGGCGCCCGCCCACAAGGCACCCGCCGGCCCGGCACCCGCTTCCGGACCACTGCGCCACGTCCTCCTCCATCTGGTGACGCCCCTGCTGATGTGCCTGGGCATGGGCCTTGCCTACATGGGCGCCTTCGTCACGCCCGAGCCGCACGAACTACCGGTCGCCGTCGTCGGATCGGGCGAGCAGACACAGGCCCTCGCCCAGACGATCAAGGACAAGGCGGGCGACGCCCTCGACGTACGGACCGTCGACTCCCGCTCTCAGGCGGTCGACGCGCTCAGGTCCATGGACATATCGGGGGCGTACGTCCCCGACGCCCGGTCCCCCGAGGTGATCGTGGCCACCGCGGGCTCCGACATGAGCGCCATGGCGGTCGAGAAGGTCTTCGCGCCGGTAGCCGCGGAACAGGGCGGTGCGCCGAAGGTCAGCGACGTGGCGCCGACCGTCGACGACGACCCCACCGGGCAGGGCCTGTTCTTCCTGCTGGTCGCGGTGGGCATCGGCTCGTACGCGTCGGTGGCGGCGCTCGGCGCCGCCGGGGCCGGGATGCGGATGCGGGCCCGCGCGGGGCTCGCCGCCGGTGTCTCGTTCGCCGTGAGCCTGATCGGCGCGGCGCTCGCCGGGCCCGTCTTCCACCTGGCGCACCAGGGCCTGTGGGGGGTGTGGGCGATGGCGTGGCTGTACTCGGCCGGCATCCTCTTCATCGGCCTCGGACTGCACACGTTCCTGAAGCGCTGGACGACGCTGGCGATGATGGTCCTGTTCGTGATGCTCAACTTCACGTCGTCCGGCGGCCTCTTCGAGCCCGAGCTCCAGAACGGCTTCTTCGGCTCGCTGCACGCCTTCTGGAACGGCGCCGGCTTCGTCGAGGGCATCCGCAGCCACCTCTACTTCGGCGGGTACGGCCTCGGCGGGCACGTCTGGACGCTGGCCGCCTGGCTGGTGCTCGGCCTGCTGCTCGTCGGCGTCGCGGCACTGTGGGAACGGCGGCAGCGGACCGCGGCGGTCCCCGCCGCCGCGCCTCGCTCCGCCGCACGGGAGCAGGCGGCCGAGCAGGAGGAGGCGGAGGAGGAGATGGAGGAGTCGGTCGCGGTGTGACCGGCTCCCCCGGCTCCCCCGATTCCCCCCTGTCCCCCGGCCTCACCGCTGGTAGCGCGCGAGCACCAGGTTCCCGTCCTCCACCAGCCGCTTGCGCAGTTCGTCCAGGTCGATCGCCCCGCTGTAGTACTCCTGGAACGCCGGGGTGGCGACCTTGTCCTTCCACTCCGGATAGCCGCGCACGGACTGCGCGGGTGCCGGGCGCAGGTCCTTCGCCAGAGCCGTGCCGGCCGCCCAGTCGTTCTTCTCGGTGTGCAGGGCCGGGTCTTTGAGCGCCTGTTCGCCCGTCGGCAGCATCCAGTCGCCGCGCGCCAGCTTCACCATGTTGTCCGGCTGGAGGAAGAAGTCGATGAACTCGGCCGCCTCCTTCTTGTGCGGGCTGTCCTCGGAGACGGAGAGCGTCTGCGGGCTGACGCCCTGCGCGAGGCCCTCGGACCCGGCCGGTGCGGGAAGGACCTGCCAGTCGAAGCCCTCGGGCGCCTGCTGGACGATCTGCTGGCGGTAGGAGAAGCCGAGCGGGACCATCGCGTACTTGCCGCCGAAGAAGCCCGGCAGCGTGTCGGAGCCCCCCATGCCCAGAGTGCTGCCGGACGCGCTCCTGTCCACGTTGACCTGGTCGTGGACCGTGCGCGGCATGATCTCGTCGGCCGCGTCGAAGCGGACGTCGACCTTGCCGTCCTCGCCCCGGTGGAACATCTTTCCGCCGGTCGACAGCGAGAGGTTGAGCGTCGCGGACACCGGCTCCTTGAGCGGCCATGCCACGCCGTACTTCCCGTCCTTGCCGTCGCCCAGCTCCTTGGCGACCGACCGGAACTCCGCCCAGCTCCAGGGCTTCCCGGGCGTCGGAATCCGTACGCCCGACTTCTTCAGCCACTTCGCGTTGGCGATCAGTACGCGCGGCTCCTGGAGGAAGGGAACTCCGTAGACCTTGTCCCCGAAGGTCGCCGTCTCCCAACTGCGCCGCGGAATGTCGGACTTGAGGCGCTCGGGGAGCAGGTCCCCGATGTCCGCGAGATATCCGCCGTACGCGAAGTCGGCGAGGTCGTCCGAGGCGTCGTGGATGATGTCCGGCGCCTCGCCGCCCTCGAAGGAGGTGAGCAGCTGGTCGTGGACGCTGTCCCAACTGCCCTGGACATACTCGACCTTGACGTCCGGATGGGTGGCGTTCCACTCCTTGACGAGCGCCTTGTTGGCGTCGACGGACTCCTTCTGCCAGGCCAGGGACTGGAACTGAAGGGTGATCTTGCCGTCGTCGTCGCCCGGATCGCCGCTGCAGCCGGTGAGCAGCAGCGCGAGAGCCGCGGTGGCGGCGGTCACGAGGCGTGGTGCCGCGCGCATCAGGCCTTCACCGCCCCGGCCAGCATGCCGCCCGTGATCCGCTTCTGGATGATCGCGAAGATGACGAGCGAGGGGATGGTCGCGAGGAACGCCGCCGCGGCGAGCGGCCCGAGGTCCGCGACGCCCTCGGTGCCGATGAAGCGGTTGAGGATGACCGGCAAGGTCTGCTTCTCCGGGGTCTTGAGCAGGACGAGCGCGAAGAAGAACTCGTTCCATGCGGTGATGAAGGCGAACATCGCCGTGGCGACGATGCCGGGGGCGAGCAGGGGCGCGACGACCGAGACGAACGTGCGCACCTTGCTCGCGCCGTCGACGGCAGCCGCTTCCTCCAGTTCGGCGGGGACGGCGCGGACATACCCCACGAGCATCCACAGCGCGAAGGGCAGCGACCACACCACATAGACCATGATCAGGCCGAGCAGCGAGTTGATCAGGTGCAGGTTCTTCAGGATCAGGAACAGCGGGATGATGATCAGGACGAAGGGGAACGCCTGGCTGATCACCACCCAGCCCGTCGCCGCCTTCGAGACGCGATTGCGGTGCCGCGCCATGACGTACGCCATGGGGGTCGCGATGACGACCGCGATCAGGGACGCGCTGAGCGCCGCGACCAGGGAGTTTCCCGCCGCCTGGAGCAGCGGCTGCTCGTCGAAGGCCTGCCGGAAGTTCTCCAGGGTCGGATCCTTCGGGATCCAGGTGGGATGCAGGCTTCCCAGTTCACGTGCGGGCTTGAAGGCCGTGGAGACCAGCCAGAGGAACGGGAAGGCGAGAAAGACGAGATAGGCGGCGAGCGCCGCGTACTGCGCGGTGCGCGTGGACTTCTTCGTACGCATCATGACTCGTCGGCTCCCTTCAGACGGCCGACGAGGTAGAAGGCGAGGATCACGGAGATCACCGCGACCATCACGCAGCCCATGGCCGCGGCATAGCCGAACTGGCCGTAGCGGAAGGCCTCTTCGTAGGCGAACAGCATGGGCAGGCGGGTGCGGCCGCCGGGGCCGCCCTGGGTGAGGACGTAGACCAGGGCGAAGGAATTGAAGTTCCAGATGAAGTTGAGCGCCGTGATGGCCAGGGCGATCGGTTTGATCGCGGGCCAGGTGACGGTACGGAAGCGGCGCCAGGCGCCCGCTCCGTCCATCGCGGCGGCCTCGTGCAGTTCGCGCGGGGTGTTCTGCAACCCGGCGAGGAGCGCGACGGTGGTCTGCGGCATCCCGGCCCACACGCCGACCACGATGACGGCCAGGAGCGCGGTGGAGGTGCCGGTCAGCCAGTCCTTGCCGTCGCCGAGGCCGAGGGTGGACATCGTCTCGTTCAGGACGCCCGCGTCCGGGTGGTAGACGAGCCGCCACATGATGCCGACGACCACCTCGGGCATCGCCCAGGGGATGATCGCCAGCGCCCGCGCGAGCCAGCGCATCCGCAGCGGCTGGTTGAGCAGGAGAGCGAGACCGAGGGCGAGGAAGAACTGCGGCACGGTGACGCCGAACGCCCACAGCAGGCCGATGCGGAAGGAGTCCCAGAACAGCGTGTCGTGCAGCAGGTCCTGGAAGTTGAGGGCGCCGACCCACTGGGTCGGCTCGGTGCGTCCCGACTGGGAGTCGGTGAAGGCGAGCGTGATGCCGTAGAGCAGCGGGACCACGCTGAGGATCAGGATCGGGATCAGTGCGGGAAGGACCAGGAACCAGGCGCCGTGGTCCGCGCCTCTGCGGTCGGACGCGCCTTTCGCTGACCGCTTCGTTGCGGTCGCCAATGTCACGGAATCGGCTCCTTTGGGCGGCTCATCGGGGTTTGGCCGCCCAGGCGGCCCCCGTCATCGTGCTGATGGGATCTTGATACGTCAAGCAGCTGCGCAGGCCCGGCAGCCTCTTGGCCTGTGCAAATGGGAGAATGTGTCGGGCGGACAGAGCAAGCGGTGCGGGAGGAAGCGGATGGACGAGGCGCGGGCAAGGGACGTACTGAGCGCTGCGGGGCTCGGGCGGGACGCGGCGCTGCTCGCACTCGGCGAGAACGCGGTGTTCGCCGACGGCGACTCGGTGTTCAAGGTCGGGCGGGCGGCGCCGGAGCTCCTCGACCGTGCGCGGCGGGAGTTGCGGGTCGCGCGGTGGCTCGAGAAGTCGGACGTGCCTGCCGTACGGGCGGCCGAGGACGGGCCCCGCCTGGTGGACGGGCACCCGGTGACGGTGTGGCACCGGCTGCCGGACGCCGTGCGTCCGGCAGAGCCGCGCGACCTCGCCGGGCTCCTCCGCCTCGTGCACGCGCTTGACGCGCCCGGCTTCGAGCTGCCCCGGCGCGAGCTCCTGGGCGGGGTCGAGCGGTGGCTGCGGCTCGCCGGTGACGCGATCGACGCCGGGGACGCGGACTATCTGCGCGAGCGCAGGGACGGCTTCGAAGCGGCGGCAGCGGCGCTCACTCCCCGTCTTGCTCCCGGTCCCATTCATGGCGACGCTCTCCCCCGCAATGTCCTCGTGGGCGCGGACGGTCCGGTCCTGGTGGATCTGGAGACCTTCTCCGCCGACCTGCGGGAGCACGATCTCGTGGTGATGGCGCTCTCGCGCGACCGGTACGGACTGGCTGCCGAGGCCTACGACGGGTTCGTCGCGCGGTACGGCTGGGACGTGCGGGAGTGGGAGGGGTGCGCGGTGCTCCGGGGTGCGCGGGAAACGGCGAGCTGTGCGTGGGTCGCGCAGCACGCTCCCGGCAACCCGAAGGCCCTTGCCGAGTTCCGCCGCCGGGTCGCCTCACTGCGCGACGGGGACCCGGGTGTGCGGTGGTACCCCTTCTGAGGTGCCTTCGGCGAGGTGCCTCTTCCGCCGTGCCTGTTCCGCAGTGCCTTTCCGCGCTGCCTCAGACTTCGGACGCGGACTCGCTGAACTGCTCCCGCAGCGGCCACGTGCCGTCCACCACCGCGTCCTCCTGCCCCTTCTTCCGCAGGAACTTCTGGAAGTCCGCCGCCCACTGCGCATACCAGTCGATCTGGCGGCGGTGCAGCTCGGCGGGGCCGAAGGCCGCCAGCTTGGGGTGACGGTCGGCTATCGCGGTCGCAAGGCGGGCCGCGGCCAGGGCGTCCGACGTGGCGTCATGGGCGGATTCGAGCAGGACTCCGTACTCCGTGCAGACCGCTTCCAGGTTCCGCTTGCCCTTGCGGTAGCGCTCGACGGAGCGGTCGATCGCGTACGGGTCGATGACCGGGGCCGGTTCCGCGCCGCCCAGGCGCTCGCGCAGGGACGGCAGGCCGTGCCGGTGCAACTCGGCGGAGAGCAGGGTGAGGTCGAAGGTGGCGTTGTACGCGACGACGGGGACGCCCGACTGCCAGTACGACACGAGGACGGCTGCTATCGCCTCGGCGACCTCCGCGGCCGGTCTGCCGTCCGCCGTGGCCCGTTCGTTCGAGATGCCGTGCACCGCGACGGCCTCCGCCGGGATCTCGACCCCCGGGTCGGCGAGCCATTCCCTGCGGCCCAGCGTCTCGCCGGCCCTGACCTCGATGACCGCCGCCGTGACGATGCGCGCCTCGTGCGGATCCGTCCCGGTCGTCTCCAGGTCGAAACCGATCAGCAGCTCCCGGTGCCAGCCCATGGCCGCCCCCTTCTCTGTGGTGCTTTCCCCCATTGACCACCAGGTTCCCACGCGCCACTGACAATCCGAGGCGCACGTTCCGCTTCCCGCTCTCCGCTCAGGTCGGGGTCGCCGGCCCCGGCGGCTCAGGAGACCGGCCGTGAGTCCGTCCAGGCCAGTTCGAACTCCTCCCGGTACGTCTCGAAGAGTCCGTTGTCGTCCGGCTCGTCCGCCTTCACCACCCGGCGTCCGCCGCGCAGCACGAGCACCGGCGCCTCCATCCCCCGCGTCCTGCGCAGGTACGACTGGACGACCGCGATCCCGTCCGCGCCGTCCCCGTCGACCAGATACGCGGTGAAGCGCGGCGTCTCGTCGAAGACCTGGATCTCGAAGGCGCCCGGATCGCGCAGCCGGGCCCGCACCCGGCGCATGTGCAGGATGTTCATCTCGACGCTGCGGCTCAGCTCGCCCCGCTTCAGGCCCAGTTCACGCTCCCGGCGCTTGACCGCGCTGCTCGCCGGATTGAGGAAGAGCAGCCGCACCCGGCAGCCGGACTCCGCGAGCCGGACGAGGCGGCGCCCGGAGAAGTTCTGGACCAGGAGGTTCAGGCCTATCCCGATCGCGTCGAGGCGGCGGGCCCCGCCGAAGATGTCCTCGGCGGGAAACTGCCGCAGCAGCCGCACCCGGTCCGAGTGGACGCCCACCACGTCCGCGTACCG
>NZ_JBNNJZ010000300.1:0-10094 GCF_050270335.1 Streptomyces sp. NPDC059900 | reverse complement strand
AGGCTGGTGAGCCCGGCGTGCTGCACGGCCACGCCCTTGGGGCGGCCGGTGGAGCCCGAGGTGTAGATGGCATAGGCGAGGTGCGCGGGCAGCAGCGGGCTCGTGCGGTCGGCGTCGGTGGGGTCGATGCCGGGCAGGCCCGGCTGGTCGAGGCGTATGTCCTCCACGGTGAGGACGTCGTACGGGCTTTCTGTGGCCGGGAGTTGGGCGGCCAGGTCCTCGGTGGTGAGGACGAGCAGGGGCGTGACCTCGTCGAGGATGCGCGCGGTGCGCTCGGCCGGCTGGCCAGGGTCCAGGGGAACGTAGGCGGCGCCCGCCTTGAGGACGGCGAACAGCGCGGTCACCATGTCCGCGCCCCGCGGCAGAAGCAGCGCCACGAACTGCTCGGGACCGGCGCCCAGTTGGACGAGCAGATGGGCCAGGCGGTTGGCGCGGGCGTTCAGCTCGGCGAAGGTCAGGGTGCCGTCGGCGGCGACCACGGCGGTGGCGTCGGGGGTCGAGGCGGCCTGCGCGGCGAACAGGTCGGGGATCGATCCGGGCGGTATCGGCACCGGCGGGCGGGCCTCGGCCGCGGCTTTGAGGTCCGCTTGTTCGGCGGTGGTGAGGGTGTCGAGGCGGCCGACGGGCAGGTCAGGGCCGTGGCCCCCGAACGCGGTGAGGAAGTCGAGGAACCTGCGCTGGTGGCCTTCCAGTTCGGCCGCGTCGTACAGGGCCGGGTTGGCGTCGAAGGTGAAGTGCGGTCCGCTGCCGTCGGAGCGGTCGTAGACGGCGACGTTGAGGTCGGCGACCGGTCCGTTGGAGACGTTGTGCACGGTGATGGGGTGACCGGCGAAGGTGACGTCGAAGTCGAACGGCATGATGTTGACCATCAGCCCGAACAGCTGCTGCCCGCCGTCGAGCAGCCGCAGGTCGCGCCGCAGGTCCTCGTAGCGGTGGTGCTGGTGGCGCAGCAGGGCCCGTAGTTCGGTGCTGGTGGCGCGCAGCAGGTCGCCGACGGACGTGTCCGGGGTGATGCGCAGCCGCAGCGGCAGTTCGTTGGAGACCATGCCGGGCGTGTTGCGGGCGTCCGCGCCGCGCCGGGCGCTGACCGGGATGCCGAGGGTGATGTCGGTCAGGCCGGTGCAGCGGTGCAGATAGGCGGCGCAGGCGGCGACGACCAGGGCGGTCCAGTTGGTGCGGGCGGCGCGGGCGAAGGCGCGCATGGCGTCGGTGTCGGCCCGGTCGAGGCCGGCCTCGGCGCGCAGGAACCCCGATGAGGGGGCGGCCTGCCGCCCGTCGCGGGCCAGGGTGGCGATGGCGTCCGGCGGCGTGGCGAACCGCTCGGACCAGTGGTCGCGATCGCGGGTGCGCTGCTCCGAGGCGCCGTAGGCCCGCTCGTCGTCGAGCAGCCCGGCCAGCGGGGCGAACGCGGCGGCCCGTACGTCGGCGGAGCCCTCGGCGTCCGGGGCGGCGAGCGCGGTGTAGAGGCGGGCCACGCGGGCGGTGACGGCCGCCGCCGCGAAGGCGTCCACGAGCACGTGGTGATACCGCTGGTGCCACAGGTAGCGGTCGTCGGCGAGGCGGATGAGGGTGTACCCGAAGAGGTCGGCGCCCAGGATGTCGACGGGCCGCGCCATGTCCGCGGTGATGTGGCGGCGCGCGGCGGCGTCCGGGTCGGGCGACGTGCTCAGGTCGAGGTGGCGCAGCCGGGGGCCCGGATCGGGGCCGATGAGTTGGCGCGGCCCGTCCGGGGTCTCGACGAGCCGGATGTGCAGGGTCTGGGCCTCGCGGACCACTTGGGCGAGCGCGGCCTCGAACAGGGCGGCGTCGACGGGGCCGTGGATCTCGACGTACTCGCCGACGTTGTAGACGGGGGAGTCCGGGGCGAGTTGGTGAGCGAACCAGACGGCGCTCTGGGCGGCAGTCAGGGGCAGCGTGACGTGCTGGGGAGCAGGCATGATCCACCTCGGTCAGGGGGCGCCGGGGTCGGCGGTCCGGGGCTCGGGCCCGGACACGGCGGCATCTTGTGGGCCGCTGCACGCGCGGGCGTCCTGGTGCGGAGGGGTCGCCACCGCCGAACGCGGAGACGAGGGTTCCGGGCAACCGGGCTCATCCTGGCCACGGTCGACCCCGGCCACAAGCAACGCGTTCACGGCTCCGGAGAGGCGGTAGCCGGGTCCCGGTACCGGCGATCCAGGACAACCGCGGCCCGCATTGTAGCCGACTGGGAATGTATGGGCGTTTTGTTCACCCCCCACCTTCGGTGTCGGGGAACTTGGTGAATGGCTCCTTCCGTGGCTTCCGGCAGGTGCACCCACCATCCTTGAAGAGCGGAAGGGAAACGACCGGACAACGCCGGACGGGACTTTTCAAGCACCACTCGCCCTCGTCCTCCGGGAGAAACCATGAAGTCTGTCCGCGCGTTCGTCGTCACCGTTCTCTGCCTGCTGGCGGCCGGTGCCACGGCCGGAACGGCCGCCGCGGAAAACAGCGGCGCCGACAGCGCGGGCGTCTTTGCCAAGGCGTCGTCCCCCGTCCTGCTCGACGGCGACAGCGGCTGGGGATGACCTGCACCAACGTACGGGGGAACCGAAACACGGGAACCGTACAGAGAAAGGGCGTCCGAAGCCGTGAAAAACACCATTCGGAAAACCGTCCGGAACATCAGTGACCGGGAAAGAGAACCGCTGGGACACGGCGGCCGCGGGGGAACTCACGGCGAGGTCACCCGGCGCATGAAGGCCGGTCCGCACCCGATCGGGAAAACCGCCGCGCATGCGCCGTCGCTCCATGAACCCCCGGCCGGCCGGACGGCCGCGTTCGCCGAACTCCTGCGGCGCCACCGTGAACGGTCCGGGCTGACCCAGCAACAGCTCGCGGACTTCGCCACATTGAGCGTCCGGGCGATACGGGACCTGGAGAGCGGCCGGGTGCGAAGGCCCCGCCGGGACAGCGTGGGACTGCTCGCCGACGCCTTGCGGTTGGGCGAAGCGGACCGGCGCCAGCTGCACGCCGCCGGGGGAAGCCCGGTGGACCTGCGGGCGCCGCTCGTCGACCTTCCCGAACCGCCCGCGCCGCCCGGCGCGCTGGTGGGCCGGGAAGCGGAGTTACAGGTGCTGCTCGACCAGGTCACCGTGTACGGGCACCGCCTGGTGACGGTGGTCGGGATCAGCGGCATCGGCAAGACGCACCTGGTGCTCGAAGCGGCCCGCGTGCTGCGCGCCCGGGGCTGGCGGGTCGGATGGCACGCCCCCGGCCCAGACCCGTGCCGCTGCGGCGCGACCCGTCCGACCCGTGCGCCCCGCGCGGTCGGCTCCGGTTCAGGCGGCACGCCGGCGCCCGCAGCCGACGTGACCGACGACCTCGCCAGGGCGATCGGCGACCGGCACGAACTCCTGGTGATCGACGGCGACGACCCGCCGGGCAGCGCCGGAGTGGACGTAGGAGAACTGCTGCGACGCTGCCCGGGGCTGCGCGTTGTGGTGACCGGTCTGGCGCCGCGGCACCTGCCCGACGAACGCGTCCTGCCGCTCACCGCGACCGCCGTGCCGCCAGAAGCACCGGACACGGACGTGGACCACGCCCGGCTGAGCGAGGTCGCCTCCGTGGCGCTGTTCCTCTCCCACATCCGCAGGTCACGGCCGGGATTCCGGCTCCGCGACGACAACGCGCAGGCAGTGCTGCGGCTGTGCCGCCGGCTCGACGGCGTGCCCAGGGCGCTGGAGTACGCGGCGGGTTGGTGCCTGGTGTATCCGCCCGAACTCCTCCTTGCCCGGGCCGGCCGCGACTCCTCCCTGCTCGCACCGCCGACGGGCTGCACCTGCCACCACCTGCTGCGTTCGCTGGCCCGCAGCGTCGACGGGCTCGCCGAGCGCCACCGCCACGTGCTCGCCGAGGTGGCCGACCGCCCGCACTGGACCCTCGCCGACCTCACCCCCCTCGTCCCGGACCCGGCCGCCGCCCTGCACGCGCTGCTCGTACGGGGCCTGGTGCGACCGGTGGGCGACCACCGCCCCGAGCGGTTCACGGTCCTCCAACTGGTGCGGCTCCTGCACGAATCCCGGCGGACCCTGACGGGAGCGGGCCGGGCCGCCTGAGACTGCCGCCGTGGCGTCTGGGACTGCCCCCCGGCCCCCTGAGACTGCCGCTCGTTCTGCCGGTCGCGGCCCCGAAAGGCCCCTACTTTTACCCGTGTCTTTCGGCTACCTGTTTCTTTCGGATTTCTCTCGGCCTTCTTTCGGCGATCGATGAAAAGGACTGGACATGGTCACCTGCCCGGAATGCGAGAACTCGGTGGTCCCCGCGGGACCGCCGGTGATCGGCGAAATCGTGGAATGCGGTGAATGCGCGAGCGAATTGGAGATCCTCACCCTGGATCCGATACGGGCCGCGCTCGCCCCGGAGATCGAAGAGGACTGGGGCGAGTGAGCCACGCCGTGCCGTTCGCGGTCCTCGCATCCCGGGTGCGGACCGACGAGAAGGCCCTGTTCGCAGCCTTCGACCGCAGAGCGATCGCCTGTCAGCACATCGACAGCCGGGGGTGGTGGCACCAGCTCGGTGACCGCGGCCCCCGCCCGATCGTCCTGAACCGCGAGATCGGGCTCGCCCGGGCGACCTACGCGGCCCGGGCGCTGGAAGCGGCGGGTGCCACGGTGGTCAACTCCGCGCGGGCCACCGAACTGTGCGGCGACAAGTGGCGCACCTCCGCCGCCCTGGCCGAAGCCGGCATCCCCACCCCTCGCACGGCCCTGGCCCTCACCCCGGAAGCAGCCCTGACGGCCCTGGACACGATCGGCTATCCGGCCGTCGTCAAACCGCTGAACGGATCGTGGGGGCGGCTGGTCGCCGCGCTGCCGGACCGGCAGACCGCGGAAACCATCCTGGAGTACGCCGCCGCACTGCCCGCACCACAGGCCCGGATCGTCTACGTCCAGGAGTGGATCGCCAAACCGGGCCGTGACATCCGGGTCGTCGTGGTGGGCGGCGAGGCCGTGGCCGCGACCTACCGGCGCGCCGAGGACTGGCGGACCAACGTGGCGCGGGGCGCCGTCAGCGAACTGTGCCCCCTGACACCCGACCTCGCCAAGCTCGCGGTGCTCGCCGCGCAGGCCGTGGCTGCCGACATCGCCGGAGTCGACCTGATCGAGGACGAGACGGGCGAACTCCTGGTCCTGGAGGTCAACCACGGCGTCGAGTTCTCCGGTCTGCAACAGGCACTCGGCGACACCGTCAGCGTCGCCGACCGGATCGTCGACCACCTCGTGGCAGGGGCCGACTCATGCTGCGCGTAGCGATCGTCGGGGCATCCGGCTACATCGGCGGCGAGCTGCTCAGGCTGCTGCACGGCCATCCCCGGGTCACCGTCGTGGCCGCCACCTCCGACCGCCTCGCCGGACGCCGCGTCGACGGCCCCCACCCCAACCTGCGCGGCCTCACCGACCTGTGCTTCGTCGGCCACGACGCCCTGGAGGGCGTCGACGCCGACGTGCTCTTCCTGGCCGCACCGCACCGGGAGACCATGGGAAAGATGGCCGGCTTCCTCAAGCTGGCCGCCACCGTCATCGACCTGTCCGGCGACTTCCGCCTGCACGACCCCGGGATCTACGCGTCCTACTACGGCGTTCCGCACGGCGCGCCGCAGCTGATCCCCGAGTTCACCACCGGCCTCCCGGAATGGCACCGCGCCCAACTCGCCGCCGCCGACCGGATCGCGGTCCCCGGCTGCATGGCCACCGCCGGCATCCTCGCGGTCCGCCCGATGGCCGAAGCGGGCCTGATCGAGGGCACCGTCCACGTGGACGCCCGCACCGGCTCCAGCGGGTCGGGGGTCTCCGGCGGGCCCGCAGCAGCCCATGCCGAACGCAGCGGCGCCCTGCGGGTGTTCGCCCCCTCCGGGCACCGTCACGAGGCCGAGATCGCCCAGGCCACCGGGCGTGTCGTGCGGATGAGCGCCACCGGCGTCGAGGCCGTCCGCGGCGTCCAGGTGCTGTGCCGCGCGACGCTCGCACCCGGCGCGACCGAGCGGGACGTGCGGACCGCGTTCCGCAAGGCGTACGCGGACGAACCCTTCGTCCGGGTCATCGCCCAGCGCCAGGGCCTCTACCGGCTGCCCGAACCGAAGATCCTGACCGGCTCCAACTTCTGCGACGTCGGCTTCGCGGTGTCCGCGGACGACGGCACCGTGCTCCTGATCGGCGCCCTGGACAACCTCGTCAAGGGCGGCGCGGGCGGCGCCGTGCAATGCCTGAACGTCCGCTTCGGCTGGCCGGAGCGGACAGGCCTTGAATTCCCCGGACTGCACCCGAACTGACGTGAGGCTGATCAAGCGATGCGGGACATACTCGTGGTCAAGTGCGGCGGCAACGCCGCCGTACGGGCGGAGTCGATCTGCGCCGACGTCGCCGCCGTACACCGCGGCGGCACACCGGTGATCCTCGCCCACGGCGGCTCGTCGGACATCGACTCACTCGCCGAACGCCTCGGCGTGCCCGCCCGCCGGCTCACCGCCCCGGACGGCGTGTCGACCCGCTACACCGACGCGCCGACCCTCGAAGTGGTGCAGCTGGCCCTCGCCGGATCCGTCAAGCCCCGCCTCCTGTCCGCCCTGCGCGCCCAGGGCGTGAACGCGGTCGGCCTGACCGGCCTGGACGCCGGCCTCCTGGTGGCCGCCCGCAAATCGGCGCACCGCGCACTCGTCGACGGACGGCGGATCATCGTCCGCGACGACCACAGCGGACGCATCAAGGAGGTCAACGGCGACCTCCTGGCCACGCTGCTCGCCTCCGGGCTGCTGCCCGTGATCTCGCCCCCGGCCGTGGCCGAGGACGGCGGAGCGGTCAACGCCGACGCCGACCGCGCCGCCGCCGCCGTCGCGGGCGCCATGGGGGCGGACACCCTGCTGCTGCTCACGGGGGCGGGCGGCGTCCTCGCCGACCGGCACGACGAACGCTCGGTCCTTCCCGTCTGCCGTGTGCCGCGCCAGGGCGCCCCGCCCGTGGTCACCGGCGGCATGGGCATCAAGCTGATCGCCGCCCGCGAGGCACTCCTGGCCGGCGCCCGCCGCGTCCTGATCGGCGACGGCCGCCGGCCGCACCCCGTCCAGGACGCCCTGGCGGGCGCGTGCACCGAAGTACTCCTGGAGGAACAGTGAGTAGCCCTGGAGGAAAAGTGACCGCGTTCACCGACACGGCCGCCGTCGACCTGCTCCACGGCATGCTGCGCATCCCCTCCCTGTCCTACGCCGAGCAGGAGCAGGCCGCGTACGTCGTAAACGCCCTGCGCACGGCGGGCTTCACCGCCGGGACCGACGCCGCGGGCAACGCCGTCGGGGAGATCCGGCGCGGCCCAGGGCCGACGGTGATGCTGCTCGGGCACATGGACACCGTGCCGGGGGACATCCCGGTGCGGCGGGAGGGCGAGCGCCTGTACGGCAGGGGCGCCGTCGACGCCAAGGGGCCGCTGGCCGCCATGATCTGCGCGGCCGCCGCGGCTGCCGCGAGCAGCGCCTTCAGCGGCCGGATCGTGGTCGTGGGCGCGGTGGAGGAGGAGACCGCCCTGTCGCGCGGCGCGGTGGAGATCCGCCGCACGCACGAGCCGCCGGACGCGCTGGTCATCGGCGAGCCCAGCGGCTGCGACACGGTCGTCCTGGGCTACAAGGGCAAGCTCGACCTGCGGTACGAGGTGCGCTGCGAGGCGACCCACCCCAGCAACGTCGTGCCCAAGGCCTCCGAGCTCGCGGCACGGGCATGGGGCGAACTCCTGGCGCTGCTCGGCCCCGACGCCAGCCACGCCCGGTTCGAAAGCCCCGGCCCGACCCTGACGTCCATCAACGGCGAACTGGACACCGCCACCGCCGAGTTCAGCATCCGTACCCCTCCCGGCTTCGACGGCGAGCACCTGGTCAAGGAGCTGTCCGCACGCCTGGACGCGGGCACCCTCGAAGTCGTCAACGCGGTGGACGCCTGCCGCGTCGGCCGCAACGACCCCGTGGCGCGGGCCCTTTCGGTCGCCATCCGCGCCGAGGGCGCCGCCCCGCGGGCGAAGGTGAAGACCGGCACCTCCGACATGAACACCCTGGCCCAGAAGTGGACGGTGCCCATGGCCACCTACGGCCCCGGAGACAGCGCCCTGGACCATTCCGACCGCGAACACATCGAACTGCCGCAGTACCTGTTCGGCATCCGCGTGCTCACCCGCGCCCTGGCCGCACTGGACACGCACCTCAGCGGGGAGAACCGATGAGCGAGGACCACGCGCACAGGGCACGCGAACTGATCGTGCAGATGTGCGCCAACCCCGAAGGCGGCCACCTCGGCGGCTCGATGTCCCTCGTCGAGATCCTGGTGACGCTCTACCACGACGTCATGCGCATCGACCCGCGCCGACCCCACGACCCGGAACGGGACATCCTGCTCCTGAGCAAGGGCCACGGCGCAATCGGCCTCTACGCCGCCCTGGCCGAGCGGGGCTTCTTCCCCGAAGAGCTCCTGGCCGGCTACGGCGCCCCGGACAGCGTGTTCACCGCCCACCCCAACCCGGCCGTCCCCGGCGTCGAGATGCCCACCGGTTCGCTGGGCCACGGGCTGCCGCTGGGCGTCGGCTTCGCGCTCGCCGCACGCCTGGACGGCAGCGACCGGCGCTGCTTCGTCGTCCTGGGCGACGGCGAACTCCAGGAGGGCTCGGTCTGGGAGGCCGCGATGGCCGCCGGCGCCAAGGGACTCGACCGCCTGGTGGCGATCGTGGACCGCAACGGCCTCCAGATCAGCGGCGACACGGAAGACACGATGGGCCTGGAGCCGCTCGGCGACCGCTGGCGCGCCTTCGGATGGACCGTCCACGAGGTCGACGGCCACGACACGGGCCAGCTGCGCGAGGCCCTGACCGGCATCCCGCACACCCCGGGCAGACCGACCGTGCTCCTGGCCCGCACCGTCAAGGGCAAGGGACTGCCGTACATCGAGGGCCAGGCCCGCAGCCACTACGTCCGGCTCACCGAACGCGGACACCGGCGTGCCCGGGCGGCACTGCTGCGCGGCGACCGAGCCCACGGTGACCGACCGCGCAGTGACCGACCCCGCGGCGAACGAACCCGAACGGAGATCGCATGAGCGTCGTGACAGCCGAACCCGCCGTCGTCCAGGAGGAACGCGCGGCGCGCGAGGTCTACCGGGACGTGCTGGTCGACATGGCCGCCGCCGACGCACGCTATGTGTGCCTGGACAGCGACACCGGCCTGTTCTCCGGCACCGCGTGGGGCGCCGCCACGCCGCGCTACCTCAACTTAGGCATCGCGGAACAGAACCTGATGGGCGTGGCGGCGGGCCTCGCCCGGTCCGGCCGCATCCCCTACGTCAACACCATGGCCACCTTCGCCGCCACCCGCGCCCTGGAAGCGGTGAAACTCGACATCGCCCTGAACGACCTTCCGGTGCGGATCGTCGCCACCCACGGCGGACTCTCGGCGGGCCATCTCGGCTCCACCCACCACGCGTTGGAAGACCTCGCCGTCATGCGGATGCTGCCGAACATGACGGTCCTCGTACCCGCCGACGCCGCCGCCACCGAACACCTTCTGCGAGCGTCCGCACGGCTGCCCGGGCCCGTCTACCTGCGCCTGGGGCGCGGCGCGACGCCGGCCCTGCCGCTCGGAGCGGAGCCGCTGCGGATCGGAACCGCGCAGGTGCTGCGCCACGGCGCCGACGTCACGCTGATCGCCACCGGCCCGCACCCCGTGCTGACCGCACTGGAGGCCGCCGGTGAACTGGCCGATGCAGGCATCGAGGCGGCCGTCCTCAACATGCATACGATCAAGCCGCTCGACCGGCAGGCGATCGTCACCGCCGCGGCGCGCACGCGCGGCATCGTCACCATCGAGGAGCACTGGGCCGCCGGGGGCCTGGGTTCCGCCGTGGCCGAGGTGGTCGCCGAGCTGGGGGTCGCCTGTCCGGTACGGCGGGTGGCGGTCGCCGACCGGTTCGCCGCCGGCAGCGGGGGACAGCGGCACCTGCTGGCGCGCAACGGCATCGACGGAGCCACGGTGATCGAGCACGTACGACGCCTGCTGCTCACCTGAAGCAAACTGCTGACGGCGAAGGGGCCGCGGACCGCCACCAGGG
>NZ_JBNNJZ010000299.1:0-10156 GCF_050270335.1 Streptomyces sp. NPDC059900 | reverse complement strand
CGACTGAAGCCCCCGGATTCCTCCGGGGGCTTCAGTCGTGCAAGGCCTGTCGAGGCCTCAGGTCCGTCCGCGTCAGATCCGGACGCCGTGGGCCCGCAGATACGCGAGCGGATCGACGTCGGAACCGAAGCCGGGCCCCGTGCGCACCTCGAAGTGCAGATGCGGGCCCGTGCTGTTGCCCGTGGACCCCGAGCGCGCGATGCGCTGCCCCGCGCCCACCTTCTGGCCGGACTTCACGGTCAGCGCCGAGAGGTGGCCGTACTGGGAGTACTTGCCGTCGCCGTGCCGGATCACCACTTCATAGCCGTACGAGCCGCCCCAGCCGGCCGACACCACCGTGCCAGCGGCGACGGACCTTACCGAAGTGCCGGTGGCCACGGGGAAGTCGACGCCCGTGTGGTAGCCCTTGGACCAGGAGCCGCCCGCGGCGCGATAGGGGGTGCTCGGCGAGGCCGCCACGGGCGCGGAGAAGCCCTGCGAGGCCCCGGCGGGCTTCGCCTTCCTCGGCTCGGCCTTCTTCGGCTCGGCCTTCGGCTTCGGCTTGGCCTCGGCCCGCTGCTTGGGCTGCGACCGCTCCTTGGGCGCCGCCTCCGCCTTCCCGGACTTCTTCTGCGAGGCCTGGAGCACGAGCCGCTGACCCGGCGTGATCATGTCGGGGTCGTCGCCGATCGTCCGGCGGTTCGCCTCGTACAACTGCTGCCAGCCGCCGCTGACCCGGCGCTCGTCGGCGATCCCGGAGAGCGTGTCGCCGCGGACGACCGTGTACATCTGGCCGCGGCCCGCGGCGGACTGCGGGGTCACCTCCGGCTTGACGTCCTTGACGTCGCGCTGGGGAGCCTTCGTCGCCGCCTTCTTGGGCGCGCTCATCGGCGTGATGCCGGGCGCGTCGCCGCCCCGCTTCAGGCCTGCCCGCTCCGAGCAGACCGGCCAGGCCCGGGGCCCCTGCGCGTCGAGGACCTTCTCGGCGACGGCTATCTGCTGGTCCTTGGTGGCGCGGTCGGCGCGCGGGGCGTAGGCGGTGCCGCCGTACGCCTCCCAGGTGGACTGCTTGAACTGGAGGCCGCCGTAGAAGCCGTTCCCGGTGTTGATGCTCCAGTTGCCGGTGGACTCGCAGGCCGCCACCTTGTTCCAGGTGTCGACGTCGGCCGCCTCTGCCGTGCCGGTGCCGATCAGCGGGAGCGCCATCCCGGCACCGCCCGCCGTGACGGTCAGCGACGCACGGTTGATCCGGTTCGGCTGATACCGGCGGTGACGACCGCGTACGGCCATGGGAGCCCCCTCAGTCACACACATCTCAGTCACGTCAGACACACGACAAGGCGGCAAGCTAGCCGCTGGAACCGTGCCGTGACAAGAGCGCACGACCGAGGGGACGCGCGCCCGGTCAGCTCTTCAAGTGCTCCGCGAGCCAGCGGAGTTGGACACCTTGCTGGTAGGGACCGCCGCCCTCATGATCGTTGAAGGAGTACACCTCCATCGAACGCTCCGAACCCGTATAGGAGTTGTGGGCGGCGAACACGGTGGACGGCGGGCACGTCATGTCCTCCAGAGCCGCCGAGAAGAGCGCGGGCGCCGTGCCGCGCGCGGCGAAGTGCACGCCGTCGAAGTACGAGAGCGTACGGAAGACGCGCTCCTCGGCGCCGCGCTTGGCCTTCATGTAGAGCGCGATCTCCCGGTACGGCGGCCGCTCGGTGATGGTCGTGGCGCGCGGGAAGTCGCACAGGAAGGGCACGTCGGCCGCGATCGCCGTCAGGTCGTGGACCAGGCCGCCCACGGCCAGCGTGATCCCGCCGCCCTGGCTGCCGCCGACCGCGGCGACCCGCGAGGAGTCCACCAGGGGATGCGTGCGGGCCGCCTCGACGGCCCGCACGGCGTCGGTGAAGACCCGCCGGTAGTAGTACTCGTCGGGGTCGTCGATGCCGCGCGTCATGTAGCCGGGGTACGCGGGCCCGCTGCCGACCGGGTCGGGGGTGTCGCCCGCCGAGCCGCCGCTGCCCTGACCCCGGGTGTCCATCACGAAGTGCGCGAAGCCCGCCGCCGACCACAGCAGCCGCTCGTGCGGGAGGCCGCGCCCGCCGCCGTACCCGATGTACTCGACGACCGCGGGCAGCGGCTCGCTCGTCCCGGCGGGCAGTATCAGCCAACCTCTGACCGGGTGGCCGCCGAACCCGGCGAACGTCACGTCGAACACGTCGACCGTGCTCAGGTGCGCGTCGACGGGGACGAAGCGCGCGTCCAGGTCGTGCTCACGTGCGGCCGAAAGGGTCTTCTCCCAGAACGCGTCGAAATCCTCGGGCTCGGTCATGTCGGGCCGGTAGCGGCGCAGTTCGTCGAGCGGCATGTCGAAATGGGGCACGGGCGGCTCCTCCGTCGGACACAGTGTCGGGATGTCACGCTACGCCGCGGGGCAATACTGGCGAACACCACCGGCACTTCCACCTCCAGGAGCCACGGCATGAGCAGCACGTCAGCCCAGATCGGTGTCACGGGCCTCGCGGTCATGGGGCGCAATCTGGCCCGCAACTTCGCACGCAACGGCTACACCGTCGCCCTGCACAACCGCACGGCGGCCAAGACGCACG
The DNA here is from genome assembly GCF_050270335.1 of Streptomyces sp. NPDC059900. NCBI lineage: Bacteria > Bacillati > Actinomycetota > Actinomycetes > Kitasatosporales > Streptomycetaceae > Streptomyces > Streptomyces sp. NPDC059900. The sequence continues at coordinate 7,574 of NZ_JBNNJZ010000299.1, read as the reverse complement.
CATTGGTCGAGGAGTTCGGCGACGAGGGCGATTTCATCGCCACCGAGACCGCGAAGGAGTTCGTCGCGGCCCTGGAGCGCCCGCGCCGCCTCGTCATCATGGTGAAGGCGGGCGATCCCACGGACGCCGTCATCAAGGAGTTCGCGCCGCTCATGGAGCCGGGCGACATGATCATCGACGGCGGCAACGCGCACTTCGCGGACACCCGGCGCCGCGAGCGCGAACTGCGCGAGCTTGACATCCACTTCGTCGGCACGGGCGTCTCGGGCGGCGAGGAGGGCGCGCTGAACGGCCCGAGCATCATGCCGGGCGGCTCCCCCGAGTCGTATGCCTCGCTCGGTCCGATGCTGGAGAAGATCTCGGCGAAGGCCGAGGACGGCGCCCCCTGCGTCACCCACGTCGGACCTGATGGCGCGGGGCACTTCGTGAAGATGGTGCACAACGGCATCGAGTACGCGGACATGCAGCTGATCGCCGAGGCGTACCAGCTGCTCCGCGAGGTGGCGGGCTACTCCCCCGCGCAGATCGCGGACATCTTCCGCACCTGGAACACCGGCCGCCTCGACTCCTATCTGATCGAGATCACGGCCGAGGTCCTCAAGCACGTGGACGCCGCGACGGGCAAGCCGTTCGTGGACGTGGTCCAGGACCAGGCCGAGCAGAAGGGCACGGGCCGCTGGACCGTGCAGATCGCCCTGGACCTGGGTGTCCCGGTGTCGGGCATCGCGGAAGCGGTCTTCGCCCGGTCCCTCTCGGGCCACTCCGAACTGCGCGCGGCGTCGGCGGACTTGCCGGGTCCGAAGGCACAGCAGCTGAGCGAGGCCGAGGCAGGCGCCTTCGCCGACCAGGTCGAGCAGGCACTGTACGCCTCGAAGATCGTGTCGTACACGCAGGGCTTCCACGAGATCGCCGCGGGCAGCGAGGAGTACGGCTGGGAGATCGACCCCGGCGCGGTAGCCGCCATCTGGCGCGGCGGCTGCATCATCCGCGCCGCCTTCCTGGACCGCATCCGCGCCGCGTACGACGCACGCACGGACCTGCCGAGCCTCCTGTCGGACAAGACGTTCGCGCAGGAGATCGGCACGGCCCAGGACGACTGGCGCGCGGTGCTGGTCGCCGCCACCCGGCAGGGTGTCCCCACGCCGGGCTTCTCCGCGGCCCTCGCGTACTACGACGCGCTGCGCGCGCAGCGGCTGCCGGCCGCGCTCACCCAGGGTCAGCGGGACTTCTTCGGCGCGCACACCTATCGGCGTACGGACCGAGAGGGTTCGTTCCACACCCTGTGGGGCGGGGACCGCTCGGAGGTCGAGGCCTAGCACGCCCGAGAGGCACGGCAGGCCGTGCCCGCCGTCAGACCGGCTTCGGCTCGGTCTCCGGCTCCGGTCCCGGTGGCGGGAGCGGGGTCGGCGGCGGGGTCGGCGACGGCCGCGGCACGGGGCCGGGGCCCGGTGTGGGGCGCTCGGGGTCCGGCACCGGACTCGGCGTGTTCGGGTCGGGGATCGGGCTCGGCGGCGCGGGCTCGGGGTACGGGACGGTCATGTCTCCTCCATCGACGTCGGAGATCGGTCGTGTCCACTCTCTCCCGCCTCGCGTGCCCACGCCCGCCGAGTCCACGCATCCCAGCGCCCTGCGATCTCAGCCTCCGGTGCGCGTGAGCCGCATGACGGGGATGTCGCGATCCGTCTTGGCCTGGTAGTCCGCGTAGGGCGCGAAGAGCTCGACGAGGCCCGGCCAGACCCTGGCCTTCTCTTCGGCCGACAGGGTCTCGGCGCGGGCGTCGAAGCGCTCCTCGGTGCCCACGCGCAGCCGTACGTTCGGCTCCGCGACGAGGTTGAGGTACCACAGGGGGTGTTCGTCGGCTCCGCCGTTGGAGGCCACGACGAGGTAGTCGTCGCCGTCGCGGCCGTAGATCAGTACGGTGCGGCGCAACGTCCCCGTGCGCCGTCCGCGGTAGTCGAGCAGCAGGCAGGTGACACCCTGTACCCCGGTGCCCGTGAGGCCGCCCGACTCCTCGTACTGCCGGGCCTGCTTGGCCACCCAGCCGGTGGGACTGATCACGGCCTCTTCGTCCTGCTGCGCCATGTCCGCTCCTGTGAAGTGAAGTCGAAGGTGTACGCGGGAGGTGAGCAGTCACTCACCTCCCGCACGCAGCCTACGACTTGACGTACTCACCGCACCGGAGAACAGCCGCGCGCAGGCCGGCGCGCGGGCTGGAGATGACCGGTACGGACAGGGTGGCGCGGTCCGCGGCGTCCGCCATGGACGCCTGGGCGAGGACGACGGAGTCGACGCCCTCCAGGGCGTCGACGGCATCCGCGACCAGGCGTGCGTGGCCTTCCCCGTCACCGGCCTCGAAGCGCTCCCAGGCCCCTTCGACCAGGACCGTCGTGACCTCGACGGGTCGCCCGGCGCGGGCGGCCTCCTCCTCGACGAGGGCCCGGGTCGGCCCCAGGGTGCTCTCCAGGGTGGCGACGACGGCCACCGAACGCCCCGCGGCCACGGCCGCGGCGGCCATGGGCCGGTCCACCCGCACGAGAGGCACCCCGAGGGCGGCGGCGCGCTCCTCGGTGACGGCGCCGATCGTGGAGCAGGTGCAGAGCACGACGCTCGCACCGTCGGCGACGGTGCGTTCCAGCAGCTCCCGGATGTCGTCGGCCACCGCGTCCGGTCCCTCGGCGCGGGCCCGCGCGAGCAGGTCCTCGTGGACGAGATGGCGCAGGGCGAACCCCGGATGGTCCTGGTCGCGCAGCGCCTCGAAGACGGGCACGTGGACGGGCGAGGTGTGCAGCAGGGCAAGCGCCGGCGTCACCATGTGGTCGGCTCCGACCGCTGCCTGTCCCTGGCCGCGGCGGCCAGTTCCGGCGAGGGAACGGGTGCCTCCTGCGGATGCCGCTCGGCCCACTTCACGACGTACGGGCACAGGGGCGCGATGGCGACGGCTTCCCGCGCCGCCATCGCGTACAGCTCCCTGGCCATCGCTCCCGCGATGCCCTCGCCCTCGTGCGCGGGCTGCACCTCGGTGTGCACCGGCACCAGGGCCGGCTCCGGGGCGTCAAGGGTGAAGTAGACGATCTTGCCGACGACTTCGCCGTCCGCACGCGCTTCGAGGACGCCGCGCGCCCGGTCGTCGCGGATCTCGATCCCGCTGCTGCTCATCGACTCTCCTGGAGGGCGGGCGCGGCCTGCGGGCTGCGCGCCATGTCTTCGGCGCCCGGCACCGGCGCGGCCGCGTCGGCACCGAGGGCCACGATTCGGTTGTGCTCGCCCTCGACGTGCACGACCTTGGGCCGCAGGGTGCGGGCCTCGGCGTCGTCGACCTGGGCATAGCTGATGATGATCACCTTGTCGCCGGGGTGCACGAGGTGCGCCGCGGCGCCGTTGATGCCGATGACGCCGCTGCCGCGTTCGCCCTCGATGGTGTACGTCTCCAGGCGGGCGCCGTTGGTGATGTCGACGATGTGCACGAGTTCGCCGGGCAGCAGGTCGGCGGCGTCGAGGAGGTCGGCGTCGATGGTGACGGATCCCACGTAGTGCAGGTCGGCCTGGGTCACGGTGGCGCGGTGGATCTTGGACTTGAACAGAGTACGCAGCACTTTGGACTCCTGGAAGACGGCTCCCTGCCTGCTTTCTGCAGGTCAAGGGCGGTCTTCACTCTACACGGGCACGCGTCGGAGTCGATGATTGTGAGGAACATCGCTTCTCATTGAGGATAGGGCTTCCTGCCTGGGCATCCGCACCAACAAGGCTGTTGTGACGCCACCGACCAGGTGCCCGTTCGGACAGCCTTTTGAGGATGTTCTAGAACTGATGCTGACCAGATGCTGACTTACCTGACGTCGCACCAGGTGCGTGCAGGTCATCAGGATGACTCGCTGCCCGGGAGCACCCACTGCAGCCCGAGCGATTCGCGCGGAGCTCACAGAGCCAGCGGCAGGCGCACGACCTTCGCTTCGTACAAGTAGATTTCCGGAATCCTCAGTTCTACGACCGGAAAGCCCCAGACGCTCTCGCAATCAGTGGGCCATCCCGTTCCGTTGACCCGACGGGGCCGACCGAATGCTTAACCCTCTCCCCGGGCATCGCTATCAGCGCCAAGGGGCTCCCATGGCAAAGCTCGGCAGCGAGCTGGAAAAGGTCCACAGTAGATCGCCCCGTCGGTACTCCGATTGTGGCCGCCGACAGGACGCGGGTGTGCTGGTCGAGTCTCGGTGGGGCCAGGTGCAACCCCGGCCCCACCCGTTTGGTCAGACCTTGGCCTCAAGTACTCCCAGCGCCGTGTGGAGAACCGGCTCCACGCGCAGGCGTGTCCCGTCCCGGTCGAACACCTGGAGGGCTTCCAGGCAGACGACAGCCCCGCGTGCCTCCCCGTACGAGAGACCGGCCATCTCGGCCGCGGTGACGAGGTAGGCGTCGTCATGCCAATCGGTACCGAGCTGCTCGACGACCCCGTCGTAGGCGGCCTTGAGGGTGTCGTTCTCCAGCAGCCCCACGGCGTCGACGAACTGTTCGGCGCCGCTGCTCTGCTCCAGCCACGACGTCAGGTCCGCCAGCACCCGGTCCTGGTCCGGTCGGCGATCACGCAGCTGCAGCGCCTTATCCAGCAGGTACGGCCAGCCACCGGTCGCATCCGCCAGGTGCGTCAGCCGTTCCGCCGTCTCGCACAGGCTGTGGCGCTGCGTCCAGTCCTTCAGGCTGCGCAAGTCATGCCGGCGCAGCACCACGATGGTGTCGTGGTCGCCGTCGGGACCGGTGAGGAGGCCAGCCCAGAAGCCGGGCTGTTCCACACTCGACACGAGGACCACGGAGCGGGTCGCCTCGTCGGCCTCGGGCAGCACTGCCCTGGCCAGGTCGAAGGACTCGCGACAGGACTTCTCGCTGCCCAGCGAGAGATCACTGATGAGCAGTCGCCGCTCGCCCGCGCGGCCGGCGGCGAGCTCCTTGCGGAACGTCTTAGCGCTTCCGATGGCGGGCACGGACCAGCCCGCCACCCTGCCCGTCACCTCACGCAGGGTCCGTTCCACATCGGCAACGCCGGTCGCCCGTGTACCGAGAACGACGCGGACTTGGTTCACGTATTCGCCCAGCAGGTAGTCGATCTGGTTGACGGTGAGCGGGGCGGACCTGCCGTCGTAGAGGTCCGGACGGCTCTCCAGGACAACGGTCTCCTCCAGCCGGGACTCCGTCTCCGCCCGCAGCAACCGCGCCTCGATCTCCTGGGCGGTACCGATCATGCGGAGCGCGTTGGGCCCCCGCAGGTGCCAGCCCTGTCCGTCGTTGTTCGGTGCCAGGACACCGAGGCCGACCATCTCCTGCAGATAAGCGCGAAAACCCTCGCTGTCCAGGTGCTCAAAGCCGCGGGGCCACCAGCCGGCACATTCCTCCCGCAACTCCCTGTCACTGAGCCGGGTTTCCAAACCGTTGTCCCGGGCGTGCTGGGCAAGGACATTGGCGATGACGTGGTAGCGGTCGTCGAGGGCGAGGGTGTCCTTGAAGGCCGCGGTGATGTCCGAGCGCAGCGAGGTGTCCTGTTCCACCGCGTCGACATCGGACTCCTCGATCGTGTACGGAGGCGGCGCGAGTGGTGCGCGCGCCCGCTTGTCCTGCATGACCTGCACCATCCGGCTGCCGAAGATCTGCAGCAGGAAGGGCTGGTACGAGCAGAAGCCGAGCACGCGGTTGACGAGGTCGACATCGGCGAACTCGAAGCCAAGCGCACGCATCGGGTGCACGATCAGGTCGGCGGCGAACTGTGGGGCGAGCGGTCCCACGACCGTCGGGGTCTGCGCCAGGTGGCTGAACGGGCCGTTCCTGGCGAGCCGGGTGAAGCGCTGCACCGAGTGCAGACCGGCGAAAACGACCTTGGCCCGGCCGCGCGAGTCCTCACCCAGACCGCGCAGCCGGCGAGTCTCCGTGCACTCGGGGACGTCTGCCTCGAAGAAGCGGTCGCACTCGTCGAGGAGGATGAGCAACCGCCGGTCCGGATCCTGAGCGAGCCAGCGGGCGATTCCGTCGGTGACCCGCTGCCATGATTCCTGTTGTGGGCCCCGGCGTCGGGGCTCCTCCAGAACTCCCTGCCTGATCAGCTCCTGGTCGAGCGTGGGCCAGATAGCCTCGGCACCGAGTGCGGTGCCCCGGCCGATGCCGATCTTGTCCAGGTTGAGGTAGAGCTTGCGGTAGGCCCCCGGCCGCTGTTCCTCGAAGCGGTCCCCCGCGTCGGCGAGCAGGGCCGACTTGCCGAGACCCCGGCCGCCGTAGAGGATCTGGGTCCCCGCCGGGTCGTGGATACTCTTGCGCTCGCGGTCCCGTCCGTAGAACATCTCCCGGCCGATTTGGCCCCGCTTCTCCTTGATGTATGGGTTCACCGCTGAGAACGGGAGCAGCGTCTCGGTCGTGGCGTCCACCCGCCGGTTGCCGTGCGCGATGAGGTAGGCCAGCGCGGCGTCGTCCACCACCATGATCGGCTTGGTGTCCTGGGAGGCGACGGCCAGCTCATCACGGGTTCTGCTGTCAAGCGTCCCGAAGTGGACGACGAGCAGACTGCTCTCATCGGGGTCCTGCAGAGCGCGGGTGATGAGCAGTTTGGCCGCGGGTCGGCCCCAGATCAGCAGGGCGCGGAGCTTGCCGCCGCGGTCCTTGATCTGCGATCCGAAGGCGGGCGCCCAGGCACGGCCGGTGACGTGCACGGGCGCGAGTTCGAAGAACCGGTAGTCCTTGCCGCGCGGCAGATCGTCCAGAGGCCGTGCGCGCCGGGCCTCGTATCCGAGGAGCGCCAGCGCCGGATTGAGGCTCTCGCGCGGATTGATGTTGATACGGTCCTTCGTCGCGGCGAGCGTGCTCCACAACTTCAGGGCCGCGGCGGCCCGTTCGGCCTCCTCCTCCGAGAGTCCTGCATAGTCCAGTACGGCGCGGTCGCCGTACCGGCCACGGGCGCGGACGGCCGCGATCAACTCAGCGTCGATGCCGCCCGGCAGCGAGTCCGGCACGATGGGGAAGAACGCCTCCAAGTGCGAGTCCTCGGACCTGATCTCCGGTACCGGTTCGCCCAGTTCGAGGAAGTAGACGAGTTCGGCCGCAGTGGCCAGGCTGTCGGTGTCCAGATTGCGCAGGACTCGTTCGCGGTTCTCTGCGCTCACGTCCGTCAGCGCGGCCAGGCGGGCGCGCAGCCGGTCGGCGGCTTCCTCGCGGTAGCGGGGCAGCAGATCCTCGACTCGGTCGAGGTTGCGGCGGACCGCGGCCAGTTCGCCCGGCCGGTCGTGTTCCAGGTGTGCTCGGGCGTCCGCGAGCAGCTCTTGGAGGCTGACGTCCTGTTCGACGGTGAGTGCCTCGTCGGCCTGGGACCGGCGGAGTCGGGCAGCCAGTTGCCGTTGTTTCTCGGCGAGCGCCGTGCGGCGCTCCTTCTCGAACGCGCTGAGGTGTGCGCGACGCTCCTCCGAGAGCGACAAGGTGTGGGCCGCAGGAAGGACATCGAAGTCCGCGAGGTCCGTGATCGTGTGCATCACGCCGAATTCTTCATGGGCGACCTGCTGCTCGATCGCGTCATCCCAGGTTCGGTCGACTGCCTTCAGCAAGCCGTG
>NZ_JBNNJZ010000298.1:6479-10188 GCF_050270335.1 Streptomyces sp. NPDC059900 | reverse complement strand
GTCCTTCGCCCTCGCTGCCTAATATGCAGTGAGTGAGGGACCCTTAATGGGTGTCAGCCCGGGGGTGTTCCCGACCCGGACCCTGGCATAATCTAGGGAACTAAACCATCGAGCCCGGTCACGGGGTTCGATGGGAAATCAAACAGTGACTGGGCCCGTCGGAGACTTGTTCGCGAGATCACCGGGGCCGAGAAAATCGAAGCGAACTGCGCTCGGAGAAGCCCTCCTTTTGCACCGTTGGACGCGGGTTCGATTCCCGCCATCTCCACAATTCCCATGTGAAGAAAGAGCCCCCTGGCCACCGGCCGGGGGGCTCTTTCCGTGCGCGGGGCACGGAACGGTCAAATGATCTGCCAAATGATCTGGCGAATGAACCGGCGAACGGACGGTCGGGCACATCCTCCCGTCATGTGACTCGTTACTGCATCCGAGTGCAGGTTCCCGACAGCCGAGTGCGCAGTGGCCCGGCTGAGTACGCAAGTGCAGGAGGCAGTCGCTTGGATGCCACCGTCACTCTTTTCGGCTCGCTTCTCGCCAGTCTCGGAGTTCTGGGCGCGGCAGTGGTGGCCTACCTCGGCAAGCGCGGTGAGAACGCCCTCACCGGCTACTCCAGCCTCACGGAGAGACTCCAGTCCGAGCGGGACAGGCTGGAGCGGCAGGTCGCCGAACGCGACGAGAAATTAGCCGAGTTAAATGCTCTGCACGTCCATGACCAGAGCGAGATCGCCCGGCTGCTCATCGACAACCAACGGCTCGGAGGCACTCCGTGACCAATCTCGAGCGGATCCTGGCCCACCGTTGGCGCAGCGTGTTTCTGGTCTGTGTGCTGGTCGCGCTCTGCGGGGTCGCCGCGGTCCTCTGGGCCCGCATCGACGCCGGAGACCAGCGGGCCGACCGGTTCGCCACCGAGGCGGACCGGCGCGGGGAGGCCGTGTCCACGCTCGCCAGGGACGTACGGACCTTGCGCGCACAGGTCCGCTCGCACGGCGACACCCCGGCCGCCCCCGACCCCTCCGACGCCGTGGACGACCTCGTGTCACGGGCGCGGGTACCGGCATCGGGACCCGGTTCGCCCGGCGCGGACGGCGAGGACGGCACGGACGGGAAGCCGGGCGACAAGGGCGAGCGGGGGACCGGCGGCCGCGACGGAGACCGCGGCGATGCGGGGGAGCCCGGTGAGGCCGGCCCGACCGGGCCCGCGGGCCCGGACGGCGCGACCGGAGAACAGGGCCCGGAGGGACCGGCGGGAGCGACGGGGCCGCCGGGTGCGGACGGCGCCAGGGGTGCGGACGGCGCCCGGGGCTCCGACGGTGCCAACGGCTCCGACGGCGCGGGCGGCGCCGCGGGCCCTGAAGGTCCGGCGGGGCCCACGGGTCCGCGCGGCGAGCGCGGGCCCAAAGGCGAGGCGGGCGAGGCAGGATCCCCCTGCCCCGACGGCTACACCCTCCAGCAGCCGCAGGGCGACCCCGACGCCCTGGTCTGCCGCCGGAACGGCGTCACGCCCACGGACCCGGCTCCCGCGGTCCTGCTGCTTGCGGCGATGCTGCCACGGCGCCGCCACACGCCGGAGGCGCCGGACTGAGGCGGGGCCTAGAAGGGCACGGCGGGGCACGGCGGGGCACGGAGGACGCGGTGCTGCGGTCGGCCCACCGGAGGCAGGCGATCCGCCGGGTCTCGTATGTGTCCGGAGTGGGGTCTGTCGCCGGGCGGCGGAGTCGGGGATGCTCCTGGGTCATGAGTAGACCCGTGAGACGCGTCAACGCCCGTATGCGCCACTGGATCTGGCCCGCCGTGCTCGGCGTCGCGGCGGCCACCCTCTCCGTCAGTTCGCCCGCCGGGGCGGACTCCGACCGCAGCGGCCTGCCCGAAGCCATCGACACCATCCTCGGTGATCCCCGGATGGAGGGCGGCGCGGCGAGCGTGGTCGTCGCCGACGCCGCTTCCGGCGACGTGCTCTACCAGCATCTGCCCACCGGACGCCTGATGCCCGCGTCCAACACCAAGCTCCTGACGTCGACGGCGGCCATGGAGCGGCTCGGCCCGGACCACCGCTTCACCACCGACGTGCTCGCCGACGGCAAGCAGAAGGGCTCCGTACTCTCCGGAGATCTCTATCTGCGCGGCACCGGCGACCCGACGACGCTGGCGAAGGACTACGACGGACTCGCCGCCAAGATCGCCGATTCGGGCGTCCGGCGGGTCTCGGGGCGCCTGGTCGCGGACGACACCCGGTTCGACGACAAGCGCATCGGCGACACCTGGGCGGGCGACGACGAATTCGCCTACTACGCCGCCCAGATCTCCGCGCTGAGCGTCGCCCCGGACACCGACTACGACACCGGCACGGTCATCGTCGAGGCCGTGCCCGGCGCGAAGGCCGGGGACAGACCCAAGGTGACGGTCACCCCGAAGACCGACTACGTGGACGTCGCGAACACGGCAAGGACCGTCGCCGCGGGCGGCGACGACACGCTCACCATCGAGCGCGAGCACGGGACGAACACCATCACGGTCACCGGCACCGTCCCCGTGGGAGGTGATGCCACCAAGGAGTGGATCACCGTGTGGGAGCCGACCGGATACGCCGCCGCGATCTTCCGGGACGCGCTGAAGGCACACGGGGTGCGGGTCAGCGGGCCGACGAAGGCGGGGGTCGCCACGCCCAAGGGCGCGCGGCAACTCGCCTCGCACGAGTCCATGCCCCTGAAGGAGCTGATGATCCCCTTCATGAAGCTCTCCAACAACATGCACGCGGAGAACCTCACGAAGACGATGGGGTACGAGGCCACGGGGCGGCCCGGCAGCTGGCCCGACGGGCTCGCGGCCATCGGCTCCTACCTGAAGACCGCCGGTGTCGACCCCGGCAAGATCCGCCAGGTCGACGGCTCCGGACTCTCGCGCAAGGACAATGCCCCGGCCGACCAGCTGGTCAAGCTGCTGTTGTCCGCGAAGGGCGAGCCCTGGTACGCCGACTGGTACAGGTCGCTGCCGGTGGCCTGCGACCCGGACAAGTTCGTCGGCGGCACCCTGCGCACCCGGATGTGCGGGACTCCGGCGGCCCTCAACGTACGGGCGAAGACGGGGTCGTTGACCGGGGCTTCGGCCCTTTCGGGGTACGTGAAGGACGCGGGCGGGCGTGAGCTGGTGTTCAGCATCATCCTGAACAACTACATGCCCTCCTCGGTGAAGGCGCTCGAGGACGCGATCGTCGTGACGCTCGCCAAGTCGACCGAGGAGAAGGCCGAGTTGGTCAGGCCGCGCTCCCTGCGCGGGGCCGAGCCGAGCGGGGACCTGGAGTGCTCGTGGCGCAAGCCTGCGCGATGCTGAGCAGCAGCGCGCAGCACGCGGCGGCGACCGGGACCCCGTAGCCCTCCGTGGCACCGAGGTGTTCCACCGCCCAGCCGCCGGCCGCCGCGCCGCACGCGATGCCCCCGAGGAGACCGGTCACGGCGAGGGTCATGCCCTCGTTCAACCGCCCCTCGGGGGTGCGCTCCTGGACCAGGGTCATGCCGGTGATCATCGTCGGTGCCGTCGCCATTCCGGCGACCAGGAGAGCCCCGGCGAGCACGAGGAGCGAGCCGGTGAGCGTGGCGGCCAGGAGCGGAAGCGTCATCAGGGCCGCCATCGCGGTGACGCACAGGATGTGGCGGCGGTGCGGCGGGCCGCTCGGCTTGAGCGTTCCGTAGAGGAGTCCCGCCGCGCAGGAGCC
>NZ_JBNNJZ010000298.1:0-6469 GCF_050270335.1 Streptomyces sp. NPDC059900 | reverse complement strand
GAGGATCGCACCCGCGGCCGCCTTGTGGCCCTGCGCGTCGGCGTAGGCGATCGTCACGACCTCCATCGAGCCGAAGACGGCGCCGGTCGCGAGGAAGGCGGCGAGCAGGGCGGGCATCCCGCGCGCACGGAGAGGCGACTTCTCCTTGACGGTCGTACGGCCGCGGGGCGGGGGCTGCGTGCTGCGCTGGGCGGCGAACAGCAGGACCCCGGACAGGAGCAGCACGACTCCGACGAGGGTGCCCGCCTCCGGGAAGAACGTGCCGCACAGGAAGGCCGCGAGGACGGGGCCGAGCATGAAGCACAGCTCGTCCGCGGCCTGCTCGAAGGAGTTGGCGGTGTGCACGGCCCGCTCGTCGCCCTTGAGGAGGTGGGCCCAGCGGGCGCGGGACATGCCGCCGGTGTTGGGGGTCGTGGCCGTCGCCGCGTACGAGGCGAACAGGGTCCAGTCGGGCGCTCCGTAGTGCACGCAGAGCAGCAGCGAGAGCGAGCCGACGGCGGCGAACGCGGTGGCGGGGACGGCGATCCGCGCCTGGCCGTACCGGTCGACGAGGCGGGCCGTCCAGGGCGCCACGACGGCGGTGGCGGCGAGTCCCGTCGCGGTGACGGCACCGGCGAGCGCGTACGAGCCGCGGGCCCCGGCGATCATGATCACGGCACTCACGCTGAACATGCCCATGGGGAGACGGGCGATGAGGTTGCCGATGGTGAAGGCGGCGGCTCCCGGTATGCGGAAGAGGCGGGCGTAGGGGTTGCGGGGGCGGGGCCTGTGGGGGGTGTGGGGCGCTTGGGGTTCGGCGGGGTGGTCGGGAGCGTGAGGCTCGGCGGTGTGGCCGGGTGCTTGAGGCTCGGCAGGGCGGCTGGGGGCTTGGGGTTCGGCGGGAGGCATGGGATTACCCTCACCGGGGCTTCGGTGTGGCGTCCAACACCTTCTGGGGGGTGACTCACGCACTTCTGTTGTGAGTTTCCGGGAGCGTTGTAAGTTCCCCGGGTGACAGCAGAGTCCCGTACGCCCCGCGACCTGGAGCCCCGTCTCCTGCGCGCCTTCGTGGCCGTCTCCGAAGAGCTGCACTTCACGCGGGCCGCCGCAGCCCTGTACGTCGCCCAGCAGGCGCTGAGCCGTGATGTGCGGCGCCTGGAGCGGGAGTTGGGCGCCGAACTGTTCGTGCGCACGACACGGCAGGTCACGCTGACGGCCGAGGGCGAGCGGCTGCTGCCGTACGCGCGACGGGTGCTCGAAGCCCAGGACGACCTGGCCGCCGCCTTCGCGCGGGCAGGCGGCTCCGGCGGCGCGGCCAGGCCGCTGCTCGTGGACCTGAACAGCCAGGGCCTCATCAGCGGGCGCGTGCTGGAGCGGGCCCGCGAACTCGCCCCGGAGTGCGAGCTGATGGCCCGCTACGAGAGCGGCCTCACCGGAGCGGCGGCCGAGATGCTCGCAGGGCGGCTCGACGTCTCCTTCGGGCGGTACGCCGGGCTCGAACCGGCCCTGCGGTCACGGCTCGCCCAGCAGCCCGTCCGGTACGAGCCGATGGCGGTGCTCCTGCCGCTTGGCCACCCCCTGGCCGACCTCGACGCGGTGCCGCTGGGGGCGCTCGCGGGGGAGAGCGTGTACGCGGGGGCGGGCAATCCGCGGACGCTGGAGTGGACCGACCTGGCGCATCGCCTCTTCGAGGGGCGCGGCATCGAGGTGGCGGCGCCCGCCCCGCTCGCGGTGGGACCCGAGGAGTTCGGGCGGATCATGGCCAAGCACCGCAACCCCGTGCTCGCCGCCGTGGACTTCCCGGCCATGCCCGGGTCGGTCCTGCGGCCCCTGATCGACCCCGTGCCGCTGTCGCCGGTGTCCCTGGTGTGGAGAAGGGGGCTGGTGCACCCCGGTCTCGACGCCCTGCGCGCCGCCGCGGCCGGGCTCGCCGCCGCCGAGGGGTGGCTGCGCAGGCCCCGGGACGGCTGGGTTCCGGCCATGGACGCGCTCATCATGACGTGAGTCACGGCTGGCGGATTAGTACGACTGTCACTGGGGTGCGCTACATTCATGGTCCGGGCGCGGTGTGATAGGGGGGCGCTCGGGTCGGGTGGGGGCCCGGTCCGACGGCAAGTTGCCCGGAGTCGTGCGCGCCCGAGTCAGGTTATGTGGGGGGTTGTGCGTACGCATGGAGAATTGGCGAGAAGATGCCCTACCGGAACACACCCATGATCCGAATGAAGTCACCATTCAGATCGACGGTGTGGGTCGGCAGCTGGCGAACCTCGTGCCCGACAGCGCTCAGGACGCGCCGGACGGGCCGGTTTTCGTCGACGAGTCGGGCCGCCGCAGCCGGAGATACCGCCGAATAGGCGTGCTCGTCGGCATAGCCTGCGCCGTGTACGCGGTGATCATCGTGGGCACCCTGCTCTCGGGCAACTCCAGCGCGCCCTGGCTGCCGATCGACCCCAAGGACGACAAGCCGGCCAGCAAGGTGGACACCCCGAACCGCCCGGCCGACCCCCTCGACCCCTCGGCATCCCCCGGCACGACACCGTCCCCCGGCGCGTCGGAGAGCGGCAGCACCGCTCCCACCACCGGCGGCAAGGACCCGGCCGACCCGGAAGAGACGGACGACGGCAAGACCGAGCCCGGCGGCGGCAAGACGGACCCCGACCCCACGGGTGACGACAAGCCCGACCCCGACCCGACGGGCGGCAACAGCGGCGGCGGGAAGCCCGACCCGACCGACGACGCCTCGAAGCCGGACCCCGACCCGGACCCGACCGGCGACCCCGTCACGCCGGACCCGGACCCGTCGACCTCGTCCCCCGGCGGCCCGGCCGGAGCCGGCGGCGAGGTCCCCGTGGCGCAGTCCGCCGCAGATCAACAGTCCCCGCTGCGCGTACAGGCGGCCGTCCATCAGTCCCCCCGGAGCGCAGGCCAGCAGCCCTCGGAGGGCGCACAGCGATGAACACCCGCTCGAAGAGGGGCCGGTCCGCCGGCTCCCGTCACAGTCACGCCCAGCCCCGGGGCGGCGGCCGCAGCGGCCCAGCCCCGTCACGCGGCGGGGGCGGCGGCCGGCGCCGCGCGCAGCCGGTCCGCGGCAAGCGCAGGGTCCCCCTGCGCTATCTCCTGCCGCTGCTCCTCCTGGTCGCCCTGATGGCGATGCTCATGCTGCGCGGCTACACGCACAGCGAGATCCTCGCCGACCACCGCGTGCGCCCGCCCGCGGCCACCGACCAGGTCCCGAAGAAGATCCTCGAAGACGGCGGCCCGGTCATCGACACCCGCGGCGGCCACGAAGGCACGCTCAGCGTCCCCGACCACCGCCTCGTGCTGACCTTCGACGACGGCCCGGACCCGGAGTGGACCCCCAAGGTCCTCGACGTCCTGAAGAAGCACCACGCGCACGGCGTCTTCTTCGTCACCGGCACGATGGCCTCGCGCTACCCCGACCTCGTCGAGCGCATGGTGGACGAGGGCCACGAGGTCGGCCTGCACACGTTCAACCACCCCGACCTGTCGTACCAGTCCAAGAGCCGCATCGACTGGGAGCTCTCGCAGAACCAGCTCGCCCTCGCGGGCGCCGCCGGTGTCCGCACCTCCCTCTTCCGCCCGCCGTACTCCTCGTTCTCCGACGCCATGGACAACAAGTCCTGGCCGGTGACGCAGTACATCGGCAGCCGCGGTTACCTCACCGTCGTCAACAACACCGACAGCGAGGACTGGAAGCGCCCCGGCGTCGCCGAGATCATCCGCCGCGCCACGCCCAAGAACGGCAACGGCGCGATCGTCCTGATGCACGACTCCGGAGGCAACCGCTCGCAGACGGTCGCCGCGCTCGACACCTTCCTGCCCGGCTTGCAGGACAAGGGCTACAAGTTCACCAACCTCACCGAGGCCCTGGGCGCCCCCAGCGCGCACGCGCAGGTCAGCGGCATCGAGCTCTGGAAGGGCAAGGCCTGGGTCTTCCTGGTCGGCGCCTCGGAGAACATCACCGGCGTACTGGTCGTCGCCCTCGCCGTCATCGGCTCCCTCGTCATGCTCCGCTTCGGCCTGATGCTGCTGCTCTCCGCGGTGCACGCGCGCAAGGTGCGCAAGAAGGGCTTCCGCTGGGGCCCCGACGTCACCGAACCGGTATCGGTCCTGGTCCCCGCCTACAACGAGGCCAAGTGCATCGAGGCGACGGTCCGCTCCCTCATGACGAGCGACCATCCCATCGAGATCATCGTCATCGACGACGGCTCGTCGGACGGCACCGCACTGATCGTCGAGGGTCTGCGCCTGCCGAACGTACGCGTCGTACGCCAGCAGAACGCGGGCAAGCCCGCGGCCCTCAACCGCGGCATAGCCAACGCCCGGTACGACCTCATCGTGATGATGGACGGCGACACCGTCTTCGAGCAGTCCACGGTGCGCGAGCTGGTGCAGCCGTTCGGCGACCCGCGCGTGGGCGCCGTCGCGGGCAACGCGAAGGTCGGCAACCGGGACTCCCTGATCGGTGCCTGGCAGCACATCGAGTACGTGATGGGCTTCAACCTCGACCGCCGGATGTACGACATGCTCGGCTGCATGCCGACCATCCCCGGCGCCGTGGGAGCCTTCCGGCGCTCGGCCCTGGAGCGGGTCGGCGGCATGAGCGACGACACGCTCGCCGAGGACACCGACATCACGATGGCGATGCACCGGGACGGCTGGCGCGTCGTGTACGCCGAGAAGGCGCGCGCGTGGACCGAGGCGCCGGAGACGGTGCAGCAGCTGTGGTCACAGCGCTACCGCTGGTCGTACGGCACGATGCAGGCGATCTGGAAGCACCGCCGCTCGGTGATCGAGTCGGGCCCCTCGGGCCGCTTCGGCCGGGTCGGCATGCCCCTCGTATCCCTCTTCATGGTCCTGGCGCCGCTCCTGGCCCCCTTGATCGACGTGTTCCTGCTCTACGGCCTGGTCTTCGGGCCCACCCAGAAGACGGTCGTCGCGTGGCTCGGCGTGCTCGCCGTCCAGGGGGTGTGCGCGGCCTACGCCTTCCGGCTGGACCGCGAGCGCATGACCCATCTGATCTCGCTGCCCCTCCAGCAGATCCTCTACCGGCAGCTGATGTACGTCGTGCTGCTCCAGTCCTGGATCACCGCGCTGACCGGAGGCCGCCTGCGCTGGCAGAAGCTCCGGCGCACGGGAGTCCTCGGAAACCAGCCCTCTATTCCGCAGCAGCGGACGGGCAGCCCTGACCGGAGGCCCGTCGCATGACCTATCCCCAGCAGCCCACGCGCCCGACGCAGCCCGGGTACCCCACGCAGGGCGGGTACCCGACGCAGCCGGTGCATCCCACGCAGCCGCTGCCGCAGGCGCCGCCGCCTCCGGGGCTGCGGAACCATGCGCCAGGGCAGGGCGGTCCGGGCGGTCCCGGCCAGATGGCTCCCGGCATGGGGGTGACGCCGGTGGGTCCGGCGACCCCTGCGGCCCCCGCCGCCGCGCCCAAGAAGCCGGGCCGTGACCGCTACTTCGACGTACTGCGCTCGCTCGCCCTGGTGCGCGTCGTCGTCTACCACCTGTTCGGCTGGGCCTGGCTGACGATCCTCTTCCCGTCCATGGGCGTGATGTTCGCGCTCGCGGGCGCGCTCATGGCGCGCTCGCTCAAGCGCCCCGCGTGGGGCGTCATCAGGGGCCGCATCCGCCGCCTCCTGCCGCCGATGTGGGCGTTCAGCGCGGTGGCGCTGTTCCTGTTGTTCTACGGCGGCTGGAACGTCAGCAAGGACCCGGACCACGGGGGCACGTGGGGCCTGGTCAGCATGGTCAACTACGTGTTCCCGATCGGCGCCCCGCCCTTCCCCTGGCACATCGGGGACAAGGCGGGCCTCCTGGAGGACACCTGGCCGGCCCAGGCGGCGGGCCCCCTCTGGTACATCCGCGCCTACCTCTGGTTCGTCATCGCCTCGCCGCTGTTGCTGTGGGCGTTCCGCCGGGTCCCGTGGGCGACGCTGTTCGCGCCGCTCGCCCTGACGGCGGTGCTCGCCACGGAGATCGTCAAGATCCCCGGCGAGACGGGCAACGCGGTCTCGGACTTCGCGGTGTACGGCAGCTGCTGGGTGCTCGGCATGGCCCACCAGGAGGGTGTCCTGGCCCGCGTCCCGCGCTACGTGGCGGTGTCGGTCTCGGCCCTGGTCATGGCCTTCGGCCTGTGGTGGGCCTCGGGCCATCTGGGCCCGGACGGCTGGGACCTGAACGACATCCCGCTGGCCCAGGCGGCGTGGTCCTTCGGGTTCGTGGTCATCCTCTTCCAGTACTCGCCGTCCTGGCAGGAGCTGCCCGGCCGCCTCAAGCGCTGGGACAAACTGATCACCCTCTCCAACAACCGAGCGGTGACGATCTACCTCTGGCACAACCTGCTGATCATGGCCACGGTGCCGATCATCGACCTGGCCTACGACCTGCCGTTCATGGAGGACGAGCAGTGGAGCTCGGCCCTGGACACCACGTACATGCTGTGGATGACCGTCCTGGTCTGGCC
>NZ_JBNNJZ010000297.1:0-10202 GCF_050270335.1 Streptomyces sp. NPDC059900 | reverse complement strand
GGTCCAGGTCGCGCAGGACCAGGCCCGACGCGGGCTTGGGGCCGAAGGACGTGGACTTGCGGGGCATCGTGACCCCCTGGCGGGCCAGGTCGCGTACGACCTCTTCGCGGACCGGGTGCATCAGGACGGCCGTGCCGCCGTCGCGTTCCGCCTTCTCCACCGTCGCCGCGGTGTCGTGGATGTACGCGATGTGCTCCGGAGCGTCCGGGATCTTCCATATGTGGTCGAGGAGCGTGGAGTGCAGGACCGTCGCGTCCAGGGTGCGCCAGGCCTCGGGGTGATCGTTGGGGATCGTACCGGCGAGGAGGTCAGGGGACGGGCGGTCGATGAGGTGGAAACCGCCGTCACCCGCGAGGAGGAACGCGTTGCTTTCGGCTGCGGCCTCGGCAAGGGCTTCGAGGGCGCGCGGCAGAGGGCCTTCGACGGTGCGGACGCGGAAGGAGTCCGCGAGGGCCGCGAGGGCTTCGGAGACCGGGAGCCGGTGCAGATAGCGGTGGATGGCGCGGACCCGGAGGGGATAGCGCGCGGTGTCCACGAGGAGGACAAGGCCGTGCTCCCAGGGGCTGGGCGCCGGGTGTTCGGAGCGCAGCCGGAGATAGGTCGCCCAGCGGTGGTGCCCGTCCGCGATCAGGGCCTGGTGGCGGGCGAGATCTGACTGGATCTCGGCGAGGTCGGCGGGGTCGGTGACGGCCCACAGGCGGTGGCTGAAGCCGTCCTCCGTGGTCGTCGACAGGAGCGGCTCGGTCAGCGCGGTGCGTTCGACGACGGCCGTCGCGCCCGTGGTGGCTCCGTTGGAGCGGTAGGTCAGGAGCAGGGGTTCGAGGTTGGCGTTCGTCGCGCGCATCAGGCCCGCCCTGTCCTCCACGACGTGGGACATGACGCCTTCGTGGGGCAGGACGATGCCTTCCTCCGCCTCGGAGAGGCGCAGTGCGCCGATGATGCCGCGCTGGAGGATGCCGGCGTCGCGCTGCTCGTAGACATAGAAGCCGGGCTCCGGGTCGGGGGCGAGGATGCCCTCCGCGAGCCAGGTGTGCAGGGTCCCGGCCGCCTGTTCGTCGCGGGCCGCCTGTGTGGTGGCCTGGGGGAGGATCAGGCGGACGATGTTGTGCGGGTCGGCGGACTCCAGGTGGAGAAGGCCGTCGGGCCGTACGACCACGTCGTACGGAGGGGACGTCACCGCGGCAAGGCTGCCGACCCGTTCGGGGACGTAACGCACGCCTCGGAACGGGATCAGGTCGAGGCCTTGGTCGTCGGTATGACCCGCTGTGTTCATTGCTGCATCGTATGTGTGTCAGTGGCATGAGCGATGATCGGGGGAGTGGGATCGATCGAGGAGCGATGCGTAATGAGCCAGACCGTCAGGACACGCCCCGATGGCAGCCGGAATGTGCTGAGCGAGGCGTATGACACGGCGCTGCTCGATCTGGACGGGGTGGTGTATGCGGGCGGGCAGGCGATCGCGCACGCCGTCGAATCGCTCGGGAAGGCCCGCACGGGCGGCATGCATCTCGCGTACGTGACGAACAACGCGCTGCGCACGCCGGATGCCGTGGCCCAGCATCTGTCGGAGCTCGGCATCGCGACCGGGGCCGCGGACGTCATCACCTCCGCGCAGGCGGCGGCGCGGCTCGTGAGCGAGCAAGTCCCCGCGGGGGCGCGCGTTCTCGTGATCGGCGGGGAGGGGCTGCGGGTCGCGCTGCGCGAGCGCGGGCTCGAGCCGGTCGATTCGGCGGACGACGGGCCGGTGGCGGTCGTGCAGGGGTACGGCGGTCCCGACATGGCGTGGGGGCGGTTCGCCGAGGCCTGCTATGCGATCGCGCGCGGGGTGCCGTGGTTCGCGTCCAACACGGACCTGACGATTCCCAGTGCGCGGGGCATCGCTCCGGGCAATGGCGCGGCCGTCGAGGTCGTCCGTATCGCGACGGGGGCGGAGCCGCAGGTGGCGGGCAAGCCGCTGCCTCCGATGCACCGCGAGACGATTCTGCGGACCGGCGCGGAGCGGCCGTTGGTCGTGGGGGACCGGCTCGACACGGACATCGAGGGTGCGTTCAACGGCAAGGTGGACTCGCTGCTGGTCCTGACGGGGGTCACGGACGGCGCCCAGCTGCTCGCGGCCCCGCCCGAGCACCGGCCCACGTACGTGGACGCGGACCTGCGCGGCATGCTCACCGGTCAGCCCGAAGTGACCCCGGAGGAAGGGGGCTTCGGCTGCGGCGGGTGGACGGCGTCCGCGCGGGGTCACGAGTTGGTGCTCGACGGGGACGGCGAAGCCATGGACGGGCTGCGGGCGCTGTGTGCGGCGGCGTGGACGCAGGCGGGGGACGGGAAGTGCGCGCTGGACGGGGAGAAGGCGTTGACGCGGCTGGGAGTGTAGCCGGCCGGGGGCACGCTGGGGCCCGCTGGAGTGGCTGCCATGGGCATGCGGCCGGTGTGACTCGGACGCCACAGCGCCGGGCTGCTCTGCTGCCCCTTTCCCGCTGAAGCCCCGACCGGCGCGCGGGCGGGGCTTCGGTCGGGCTTCGGACAGGCTTCGGTCGGGCTTCGGGCAGTGTTTCGGGCGGGGCGGGGTCAGGCCGTTTCGTTGCGGTCTATCAGTTCGTCCGTGGTGGTGCCCCTGCGCCAGTAGCCGGAGAAGCAGATCCGCTTGCGGTCGAATGCGCGGTCGCGGACCAGGTGGCGGCGGACCGTCTTGACCGTCGCCGACTCGCCCACGACCCAGGCGTACGGGGTGCCCGACGGCAGCTCAGCGGCCCGGATCGCCGACGGGGTTGCGCCCTCCTCCGTGAGCCAGGTGATCTCGGCGTCGGCCTTCGTCGTCAGCTCCTGCTTGTCCGCCAGGTCGTGGACCTCGATCCAGACGCGGGCCGGTGTGGTGGACGGGAGCGTCTCCAGGATGGCCGCCACCGCCGGGAGCGCCGACTCGTCGGCGGTCAGGAGCACCCAGTCGGTGTCCTGCGGCGGCCTGAACTCGTAGGCGCCGTTCTCCTCCTCGAGCGGGGCGAGCACGCCGATCCGGTCGCCGGGTCCGGCGTTCCGCGCCCAGCTGGTGGCCGGGCCGTCGGAGGGCGAGGGCGCCGGGCCGTGGACCGCGAAGTCGACGATCAACTCGTCCGGATCGCGGCGCAGTTCACGCGTGGTGTAGGTGCGCATGATGCCCCGCACGTCGGGGTCGAGGGCGCACCAGTCGGCGTACCAGTTGGCCGCGTCGCCCGACGTGTCCGGCATGACCGGGGCGTCCTGGCCCGGATGCGGCAGGAACACCTTGATGCGCTGGTCGCGGCCCGCCGAGGCCATCCGCTCCAGGCCGTCGCCGCCGAGAGCCACGCGGATCATGGCCGGGGTGACGTACTCGGTGCGCAGCACGTGGAGATCGAAGAAGTGGTAGGGGGACGCAGTCATCAGGTGAGCCTCTTCGACTTCTCGATGGCGGTGGCGAGTTGTTCGAGCACCGGGGCGTAACCGGCGTAGCTGTAGCGCTCCTCCATGGACCAGGGCACGGTCTGGCCGGCCTTGACGGCGGGGAGCAGTTTCCAGGTGGGTTTCTTGGCGAGCTCCTTGGGCGGCAGCGCGCTCGAACGGTTGTCGATCATGATGAGGTCGGCGTGGTACTTGTCGGCGTTCTCCCAGCTCAGGAACTCCCAGAAGCCCCATTCGTCGCTCTTCTTGCCCTCGACGAACTCGATGCCGAGGTCCTTGAAGTAGTTGAGGTCGCAGTAGGAGTCGGGCACGGCGACGTAGAACTGGTCGGCGTCGCCGGTCATCGCGAGGACCTTCAGACCGCCCTTGGCCTTCGCGTCCTTCGCCGCCTTGCGCAGTCTGCGTTCCGCCTTGTCGAAGCGGGCCCGCGCGGCCCGTACCTTCTCCGAGTCGAGGTCCCCGCCGAGCGACTCCGCGAGTTCGGTGTAGCGCTTGAGGGGGTCGAGGAGCGAGGTGCGGGCGCCCTTGATGCCGACGGTGGGGGCCAGCGCTTCGATCTTCTTGGCGCCTTCCTCGGGGACGAACCAGAGGGCGGGCGGCGGGAACATGTTGCTGATCAGGAGGTCGGGCTTGAGGCTCGCGTACTTCTCGATGTTGAACTGGCCCCAGGACTCGCCCAGGCTCGTCAGTTTGCCGACGTCGAGATCGCCCGCCTGCGGGTTGGGCTTGCCGCCCACCGGCTTGGAGGGGCCGAAGATGCCGGTGACCTCGACTCCGTAGTCGTGCAGGGCGGCGGCCGTGCTGACGAAGGCGACGATGTTCTTCGGGGCGTGGTTCACCTTGGCGGTCCTGCCGCGGTCGTCCTTGAAGCTCCAGGGCTCGGAGCCCGCGTCCTTGGCGGACTTGTCGTCGCTTCCGCAGGCGGTGAGCAGGGCTCCGAGCCCGAGGGCGCCGCCGGAGGCGAGCAGTCCGCGGCGGGTCATGCCCGGGCCGGAGGTGCTTCTGCCGGACAGGGAGCGGTGGGTGGTCGTCATCAGGCTGCCGCCTTCTTCAAATGGGCGACGGCTGCTGACGACTTTGCGTCATCGTCGTTGGCGCCGCATGCTGTCAGGGGTCCGCCGATGACGAGGACGCCGCCCGCGCCGAGCACACCACGACGTGACAGAGCGGGAGGTATCGGGCGGCGGACGTGCATCGGTGGTGCTTCTCTCGTCGAAGTCAAGTGCGAGGGTAGGCTAACCTAACCTGGTGTTGGTCGACAGTCCCCCCGAAGCCAGCGCGGAGACCACACCCGCGCCACCCAAACGCCGCGCGATACGCAGCGCCGGGCTCCTCGTCTCGGTCTGTGTGCTGCTGCTCGTCGTCGTCGCGAGCATCGCGGTCGGTGCCAAACAGATGCCCCTGGACCAGGTCTGGCACGGGCTCTTCCACGACACCGGGACGTACGGCGACGTCGTCGTCGGAGAGCGGCTCTCGCGGACGATGATGGGCGTGCTCGTCGGTGTCGCCCTCGGGCTCGCCGGTGCCGTCCTGCAGGCGCTGACGCGCAATCCGCTGGCCGACCCCGGGCTGCTCGGCATCAACCTCGGTGCCTCGGCGGCCGTCGTCACCGCCATCAGCTTCTTCGGCGTGACCTCGCTGAGCGGCTACGTGTGGTTCGCCTTCTTCGGCGCGGCCGTGGTCGGCGCCGCCGTCTACGCCCTCGGAGGCACCCGCAACGCGACGCCCGTACGGCTCGCGCTCGCCGGAACCGCGCTGAGCGCCGCGCTCTACGGCTATCTCCAGGCCGTGATGATCACGGACAACGCCGCGCTCAACAAGATGCGCTTCTGGACGGTCGGTTCCCTGGCCTCGGCCAAGAACGAGACCATCCTCCAGGTCCTGCCCTTCTTCGTGATCGGCATCGTGCTCGCCCTCGGCCTCGCCCGGCCGCTCAACGCCATGGCCATGGGCGACGACACCGCCCGCGCGCTCGGCGCGCACCTGAACCGCACCCGCGCCCTGTCCATGGCCGCCGCGACCCTGCTCTGCGGGGCCGCGACCGCGGCCTGCGGGCCCATCATGTTCGTCGGCCTGATGGTGCCGCACGTCGTGCGCTCCTTCACCGGCCCCGACATGCGCTGGATCCTGCCGTACGCGGCGATCCTCTCGCCGGTCCTGCTGCTCGGCGCCGACGTCGTCGGACGTATCGTCGCGCGACCCGCGGAACTGCAGGTCGGCATCATCACCGCGTTGATCGGCGCCCCGGTCTTCATCTTTCTCGTACGACGGCGGAGGCTGGCCCAGCTGTGAAGGCGATACGCACCCGGGGCGGGCTCAGCTTCCGCCTCGACGTCCGCACGGCCGTGGTCGTCGCCGTGCTCATCGTGGCCGCGCTCACCGCGAGCGTCGTCCTGATCGGCACCGGCGACTTCTACATCCCCATCGCCGACGTCATCCGCACCCTGCTCGGCAACGGAGACGCCGGGCAGGAGTTCATCATCAACGACCTGCGCCTGCCCCGGGTCCTTGTCGGCCTCCTCGTGGGGGCCGCGCTCGGGCTCGGCGGCGCGATCTTCCAGTCCATCTCGCGCAATCCGCTGGGCAGCCCGGACATCCTCGGCCTCGGCCAGGGGTCCACGGCGGGTGCCCTCGTCATGATCGTCCTCTTCCAGGGCACCGCGGTGCAGGTCGCGGGCGGTGCGCTCGTGGGCGGTCTGGTGACCGGCTTCGCGATCTACGTCCTTGCCTGGAAGCGGGGTGTGCACGGCTTCCGGTTCGTCCTGGTCGGCATCGGCGTCTCCGCCTTCGTCACCGCCGTCAACGGCTATCTGCTCACCAAGGCGGACCTCGTCGACGCCGCGCGTGCCGTCGTGTGGATGACCGGCTCCCTCAACGGCCGGGACTGGGAGCAGGTCTGGCCGCTGCTCGTCCTCTGCGCGATCCTCGTGCCGCTCGTCATGACGTACGCGCGGCCGCTGCGGATGCTGGAGATGGGCGACGACGTCGGATACGCGCTCGGGGTGCCCGTCGAGCGCACCCGCATCGTCCTGATGGGCTCGGCCGTGCTCCTGACCGCGGCCGCCACCGCGGCGGCGGGCCCCGTCAGCTTCGTCGCGCTCACCGCGCCGCAGCTGGCCAGGCGGCTCACCCGCTCGCCGGGGCCGAACCTGCTGCCCGCGATGTTCATGGGCGCCACCCTGCTCATCGTCGCGGACTGGGCCTCGCAGCGGGCCTTCGGCGCCGATCAGCTGCCCGTCGGCGTGGTCACGGGCGTGCTCGGCGGCATCTATCTGCTGTGGCTCCTCGTCATCGAACGCAAGGCGGGGCGGATATGAACAAGCCCACGGACCCCCGTACCCCCAAGAGCACCGACAGGCAGGAGCGTGCCGCAGTGAACCGGCTCGTCGCGGACGACGTGACCCTTGGCTACGACCAGCGCGTCATCGCGGAGAAGTTGTCCGTCGAGATACCCGACAACTCCTTCACGGTGATCGTCGGCCCGAACGCCTGCGGCAAGTCGACCCTGCTGCGTGCCCTGTCCCGGATGCTCAAGCCCTCCGCGGGCCGCGTCCTGCTCGACGGCAACGTCATCCAGTCGATGCCCGCGAAGAAGGTGGCACGGACCCTCGGCCTGCTCCCGCAGTCGTCCATCGCGCCCGACGGGATCACGGTGGGCGACCTCGTGGCGCGCGGCCGCTACCCCCACCAGGGCCTGCTGCGCCAGTGGTCGGCGGAGGACGAGCGGATCGTCGGCGAGTCGATGGCGTCGACCGGTGTCGCCGAACTGGCCGATCGCTATGTCGACGAACTCTCCGGCGGCCAGCGCCAGCGCGTCTGGATCGCGATGGCGCTCGCCCAGCAGACCCCGCTGCTCCTCCTGGACGAGCCGACGACGTTCCTCGACATCCAGCACCAGATCGACGTGCTCGACCTCTGCGCCGACCTCCACGAGGAGCAGGGCCGTACGCTCGTCGCCGTCCTGCACGACCTCAACCACGCGGCCCGGTACGCCACCCACCTCATCGCCCTGCGCGACGGCCAGGTCGTCGCCGAGGGCGCGCCGTCCGACGTCGTCACGACGGAGCTGGTGCGGGA
Organism: Streptomyces sp. NPDC059900; assembly: GCF_050270335.1. NCBI lineage: Bacteria > Bacillati > Actinomycetota > Actinomycetes > Kitasatosporales > Streptomycetaceae > Streptomyces > Streptomyces sp. NPDC059900. The sequence goes on along the minus strand of NZ_JBNNJZ010000297.1, from coordinate 2,708 downwards.
CACCTTCGGGATGGAGTGCCAGATCATCGACGACCCGCAGACCGGGACGCCGCTGGTGGTGCCGGCCGCACGGCGGGTGCGCACGAAGGCGGCGGCTGAAGCGGCCGGGGTCGGGGCAGCCGGGGCTAAAGCAGCGACCTGAGGCGGAGCATGTCGCGCAGGCCCGCCTCCAGCTTGACCCGGCCGGAGGCCCAGGCCTTCGCGAAGTTCAGCTCGCCGTCCACCATTGCCACCAGATCGTCGCCGGTCATGGTGAGCCGGATCTCGGCCTTCTCGCGAGGGGGGCCCGGATGGGTGTCGAGCACCGTGATCCGGCCGTTCTCGAGGCGGCCCGTGAAGGTCACGTCAAGATCGGTGATCCGGCAGCTGAGCGAGCGGTCGAGCGCGGCGGCGCCGCGTACGCCGCCTTCGGCGCCCGCCAGGTTGTCGCTGAGTTTGTCGAGCGCCGTGCGGCACTCTTCGATCGTCGCCATCGTGATCGACGGTACCGCAGCGCTTCGCGGTAGCGTCTGGGCATGAGCGACTCGATGCCGGGCCCCGGGCCTGAGCCGGTGGAGCCCGGGCCGGTGGAACCGGCGGCGGCCGAAGAGCGGGCGGAGGCGTACGATCCGGCAGGGCCAGCGCCCCTCGGGGTGGAGCGCGCCCCGACCGGAGACGCCCGGGTCGACGGCCTCCTCGGGCGTCTCGGCGATGCCGACCACCTCGCCACGGACGGCCACATCGAGGTGTACGAGGATGTACACCGGGGACTGCGTGACGCGCTGACCGCGCTCGACGTGCCCCCCGGACCGCCGGTGCCCTCGCCCATGGGGACGCCCGCGGCTTCGTCCCCGCACCCGACCCCGTACAACAGGAGCTGAACAGAACGTGGCAGGAGTGGCACGCCGCCGCCTCGACGCCGAACTGGTGCGCCGGAAGCTGGCGCGCTCGCGCGAGCACGCCAGCCAGCTGATCGCCGCCGGCCGGGTGACCGTCGACAAGAACACCGCGACGAAGCCCGCGACGCAGGTGGAGACCGCCGCCGCCATCGTGGTCGCGACCGACGAGAGCGATCCCGACTACGTGTCGCGCGGCGGCCACAAGCTGGCGGGCGCGTTCGCCGCGTTCGTGCCGCAGGGCCTGGTCGTCGAGGGGCGGCGCGCGCTCGACGCGGGCGCGTCCACCGGCGGCTTCACCGATGTGCTGCTGCGCGCGGGCGCCTCGGGCGTCGTCGCCGTCGACGTCGGTTACGGCCAGCTCGCCTGGTCGTTGCAGAGCGACGACCGGGTCACCGTCAAGGACCGCACGAACGTACGGGAGTTGACGCTCGACCTCATCGACGGCACCCCCGTCGACCTGGTCGTCGGCGACCTCTCGTTCATCCCGCTCGGTCTGGTGCTTCCCGCCCTCGTGCGGTGCGCGGCCCCCGACGCGGACCTGGTCCTGATGGTCAAGCCGCAGTTCGAGGTCGGCAAGGAGCGCCTGGGCAGCGGCGGCGTGGTGCGCAGCACGCAGCTGCGGGCCGATGCCGTACGCGGTGTGGCGCGGCAGGCGTGGGGGCTCGGGCTCGGTGTGCGTGGCGTGACTGCGAGCCCGCTGCCCGGACCTTCCGGAAATGTCGAGTACTTTCTGTGGCTGCGTGCCGGGGCGCCCGAACTCGACCCGGCGGACGTTGACCGTGCCGTGGCGGAGGGGCCCCGTTGACTCAGACCCGAGTGACCCAGACCCGAGCTCGTACCGTTTTCCTGCTCGCGCACACCGGACGGCCTGCCGCCATCCGCAGTGCCGAACTCGTCGTCCAGGGGCTGCTGCGCAGCGGCATCGGCGTACGGGTCCTGGAGGCGGAGGCGGCCGATCTGCCGCTGCCGCCCGAGGTCGGCACCGTGAAGGAGGCCACCCCCCAGTGCCTGGACGGCTGTGAGCTGCTCGTGGTGCTCGGCGGCGACGGCACGCTGCTGCGCGGCGCCGAGTTCGCCCGCGCCTCCGGGGTGCCGATGCTCGGCGTGAACCTGGGCCGCGTCGGCTTCCTCGCCGAGGCCGAGCGCGACGACCTCGACAAGGTCGTCGACCGGGTCGTCACGAAGGCGTACGAGGTCGAGGAGCGGATGACCATCGACGTCGTCGTGCACAGCAACGGCGACGTCGTGCACCGCGACTGGGCGCTGAACGAAGCGGCCGTGCAGAAGATGTCGGCAGAGCGGATGCTGGAAGTCGTCCTGGAGATCGACGGACGCCCGGTCACCGGCTTCGGGTGCGACGGCATCGTGTGCGCGACGCCGACCGGCTCCACCGCGTACGCCTTCTCCGCGGGCGGGCCCGTGGTGTGGCCCGAGGTGGAGGCGCTCCTGATGGTGCCGATCAGCGCCCACGCGCTGTTCGCCAAGCCTCTGGTGACCTCGCCGGACTCGGTGCTCGCCGTCGAGGTCCAGCCGCACACCCCGCACGGGGTGCTGTGGTGCGACGGGCGGCGGACCGTGGAGCTGCCGCCGGGGGCGCGGGTCGAGGTGCGCAGGGGCGGGGTGCCGGTGCGGCTTGCGCGGCTGCATCACGCTTCGTTCACTGATCGGCTCGTGGCGAAGTTCGCGCTGCCGGTTTCCGGGTGGCGGGGGGCACCTCACTAGCGTTCGGCTGGATGGGCGGTTCGGGCTGAGTGGGCGGGGCTGGGCTGGGCGGGGCGGGGCTGGGTTGTCCGGACACCGCGGGTCGGTGGGGGCTGGTCGCGCAGTTCC
>NZ_JBNNJZ010000296.1:0-10213 GCF_050270335.1 Streptomyces sp. NPDC059900 | reverse complement strand
AGGACGGCGGCTCCCCCTCGGGGCGAGCGGCCAGCTCCGCGTGGATGCCGACGCCCATGTCGGCCAGGAACTGGACGACCACGTCCTCCTTGGACGCGAAGTACCGGAAGAACGTCCGCCGGGAGACCCCGGCGGTGGTCACGATCTCGTCGATCGTGACCGCGTCGAATCCCTTGCGGGCAAGGAGTTGCAGCGCCGCCTCGGTCAACTCGCTCGAAACGAGCTGCCGTTTGCGCTCGGCCATGGTCACTTCGGGGCGCGTACTCACCCGGCCATCGTACACGTAATGCCTTCCATGTCACTCAGGATCCTCTTGACACTGAGTGCCACGGGCGACAACATGTGCCGCATGACGCAGCAACAGAGCTGGACAGCCGAGCAGATACCGGACCAGACCGGGCGGGTGTTCGTCGTCACCGGAGCCAACAGCGGGCTCGGTCTTGCGACCACACGCGCGCTCGCCTCACGGGGCGGGCACGTGATCCTGGCGGTACGCGACACGGAGAAGGGCCGCCGGGCGGTCGCCGAGATCACCGCCGGACAACCGGAGGCGAGCCTGGAGGTACGCCGCCTCGACCTGGCCGACCTCGCATCGGTCCGCACCTTCGCCGATCAACTGCGCGCCGACCATCCGCGCCTCGACGTGCTCATCAACAACGCGGGCGTGATGGCGCCGCCCCGCACGCTCAGCGCACAGGGTCACGAGTTGCAGTTCGCCTGCAACCACCTCGGGCACTTCGCGCTCACCGGGCTGCTGCTCGACCTGCTGGGCGCGGGGAGCAACCCGCGGGTGGTGACGGTCAGTTCGGTCAATCACCGGCAGGCACAGATCCGCTTCGACGATCTCACCGGCGAGCGCCGCTACAAGCCCATGGGTTTCTACAACCAGTCGAAGCTCGCCAACGCCGTCTTCGGGTGGGAGCTCCACCGCCGCCTGACACAGTCCGGCAGCCCGGTACGCAGCGTTCTCGCCCACCCCGGCTACACCGCCACCAACCTCCAGTGGGACACACCGACCGGCCTGTGGCAGCTGGTGTTCGGCCGCATCGGAAGTCCGCTGCTCGCCCAGCGCCCGGCCGACGGCGCACTGCCCCAGCTGTACGCGGCGACCGAACCGACGGTGGAGAGCGGCCAGTTCATCGGCCCTGGCGGCATGGGCGAGCTGCGCGGCGCACCGAAGCGCGTCAAGCTGGCTCCCGTGGCGACGGACCCCGAAACGACCCGCCGCCTGTGGGAAGTGTCGGAGCAGCTGACCGACATACGCTTCGCGTTCCCGGCGGCCGTGTGAATCCGCCCCTTCAGCGCACGACGGGCCTGATCAACTCCCAGGTCTGGACGGCGTAGTCACGGGTCATGCCGTGGCGTTCGTACAGGGCGAGCGCGCCGGAGCTGTTGCCGGTGTCCACGCCCAGGCCGATCCGGTCACGGCCGAGGTCCGCGTAGTGACCGAAGGCATGACGCAGGAGATAGCTGCCCAGGCCCCGGCCGCGGGCCTGGCGCAGCACGCCGATGTGACCGATCCAGGCCATCGACGCGCGGTTGTTGCGGGTGTGCAGCACCGCAGCGTCCCCGACGCCCTCGACATGGGCGATCCACATCAGGGACCAGTCGGCATGTTCGGCGTCGATGTCGTCCAACCACTGCTCGTACGTGCGCGGATGGAAGTCGAAGTGCTCGGTGAAGGCGTCCTGAATCAGCGCATGGGCGCGTCGGCGATCCGCCTCGTCCAGGCAGGAGCGCAGGGTCACACCGGGCGGCGGCTCCGGCAGCCGGTCCGCGGCGGTGGACAGCGGCCGGACCATCGCGTTGTAGCGCCGCACCGGGGTCCAGCCCCGCCCGCGCATCACGCGCAGGTCCAGGGTGGGCGTGATGCCGAGCTCCAGGTGCACCACCGCGCGGTCCGCTCCGTTGGCGGCCGCCAGCTCGGCGCAGCGCGCCTCCATCAGGTCCAGGAGGTACTCGGAAGCCAGGGGGCGGTCGGGCAGCGTGTAGTACTCGGCGTCGATCCGCTCGCCGCCCGACTCGTCCCACAGGAGGCCGTACGCGATCAGCCGGCCGTCGTCGAACAGCAGCCAGGAGTCGTGCTCCAGGTCCAGCTCGGGATGCTTCAAATCGGCCTGTATGTCGTCGAGATCGGTGTCGGCGCGGCCGATCTCCAGCACGTCGATCTCGTTGAGCAGCGCGCACACCGCCGACGCGTCGTCGAAGGTCGCGGGGCGCACTGCCAGGCCGGGCGGAAGGGCGGCGGGCACGGTCATGAGCCCACTCTCCGGCGCCGGGGGCCCGCCTCGCAACGGACTTTCCCGATGGCGGGCGCGCATGGCCCCTTACCTGTCGGTGGCGACCTTCTCCAGCAGCGACGCGAGGATCGGCTCGGCGTGTGTCCACAGCAGGGCGCCGCCGATTCCCGGTACGACACGGTGTCGGGCGCCGGGGATACGGGCGGCGAGCCGCGCTCCGTTGTCGGGCGAGTGGCTGGTGTCCCGTTCGCCGTACCAGATGTCGACGGGGACAGTGATGGCATCGAGGGCGAACGGCCAGCGGCTCATGGCCAGGGCCGTGTCGCGGGCGTACCCGGCGCCACCTTGACCGAAGCCCTCGTCCAAGGCTCTGCGGTATGCGACCGCGAAATCGGGATCCCGGTACACCGCGAGGTCGCACTCCGGGCTCCCGGCCATGACCATGCCCCACATCGCATCCGCGGTGAAGCCGGCAAACAACTCCTCGGCACCGACCGGATCGCACGCGGTCCGCTCGACCAGACCGCGCAGATCGGCCGCCAGGGTGGCGGCGAACTCCGGCGCGGCGACCTCATCCGCGCCGGAGACAACGGCCAGTGCCGATGCCACACCTGCCTCGGCGCAGGCGAGAGCGAACGGCGCGCCCTGTGAGTTCCCGACCACGAGCGGCCGCCCCAGCCCCCGCAGCACGCAGAGTTGCCGCATGTCACCGGCGACGGCGGAGAACGTCCGGCCGGGCGCGGGGGTTGAGGCACCGAGCCCCGGGCGGTCCACGGAGACGAGGCGCACACCGAGCGCTTCGACGACCCCCGCGCCGAAGCCGAGCCACCGGCTCGTCGCGGCACCCGGACACAACAGCACGGGCATCCCGTCCGACGGCCCCCACTCCGCCCAGCCGAGCAACCGGCCGTCGGACAGGCGGCACTGGCCAAGGCGGGCAGGGGTGTCGGCGTACACAGTCATGATTCACATCATGACCACCGGCAGGCGCTCACGCATGCGACTTTCGCCGCGGTCCGGCCCCGCTCGGGGCGAACGCCGCCCGGTGCGGCGCTAGATGCCGAACGGCGCGGCGTAGCGCACCGTGCCGGCGGGCAGCGGGTGATCGGCGTCGAGGGCGAGGGCCATCATGGCCTCGTCCGGGACGTCGATGCTGATGCCGATGCCGTACGCCGAGGCCCGGGTGAAGCCGAAGCGCGGGTAGTACGCAGGGTGCCCGAGGACGGTGACGTAGCGCTCGCCCTTGTCCCTGGCGGCGCCGAGCGCGGCGCGGATGGCCGCGGTACCGGCGCCGGTCTTCTGGTACTCGGGGAGTACGGCGACGGGGGCCAGGCACAGGGCCGGGGTGTCGCCGATGTGGCAGCGGGTCAGCAGCGCGTGCCCGACGAGCGTGCCGTCCTGGTCGGTGGTGACGATCGAAAGGCCGTCGATCCACGCGGTGTCGGCGCGCAACGCGTCGACGAGGTCGGCCTCCGAAGGTGTGTCGAAGGCGGCGACGACGATGGCGCGGACGGCGGGGATGTCAGCGCTGGTTTCGGCGCGGGTGATCCAGGTGTTGCTCATGGTGGACGGTGATCCGTTTCATGGTGGGTTCGTGTGGGTGACGCCCCGCGAGCTCACGCTCCCGGCGAGGGCGAATACGCCTGAAGTCAGGCCACGGCCCGGAACGTGAGGAGGGTCCGGGCGGTGCGCATGGCAGTGGCCTTGAGCGCGGTCATCAGCCCCACCTCCCTGTCTCTCACGATCCGGATCACACATGAACATCACGGATCGTAGCATCCGGCTGATTTCCGGCGTGGTCGGCGCGTACGGGGCGCCCGCCGGGAACGTGCGGGTGGGTGGGGCCAGCGCAGAGCCCGCCCTACCCACCCGCCCGATTGCTCGCTCGCTCAGGAGAAGATCGCGTGGACCTGGTCGATCGCTTCGGGGCCGTAGCCCACCACGCCCACCGGAACCGCCCCGTCGATCGCCTCGATGATGCGCCCGGCCCACACCGGCCCGAAGCCGCCGCACAGCTCGATCAGTTGAACCCCCTCGCCGACCAGACGGCGCGCGGCCTCGATGCCGTCCTCCGGCTTCTCCACCCCCACGAGCACCGTCCGGCACTGCCCCGTGTCGACGACATTCACGTCACCACGCGCGTCGCTGCCTGCCGCGGTGTAGATGAACCCCCAGCTGGTGAGCGCCATGAACGTTCCCCCCTCTATTCCGGTCACCCGGATCGGCCGTCAAGGTCAACACCATCCAAGCAGCCACCGGGCGGTCGCCCAAGCAGCCGCCGGCAAACGGTCCGACCCCTTGCACGCGCCCTGCCCCACGCCATAAGTTACCGACGAGTACCCCCAGGTCGGGCTCCGCGCGCCACCGACGCGCCGGGAACGTACCGCTTCAGCCGCCCAACAGCTTACGGAGCCACGATGCCCGCACTGGACCGCCAGGACAACGTCTTCATCCTCGACCTCGGAGACGGCGAGAACCGCTTCCACCCCGACTGGCTCACGGCTGTCGACGCGGCGCTCGACGAGGTGGAGAAGGCGGAGGGGCCCCGCGCCCTGGTGACCGCCGCGACGGGAAAGTTCTTCTCCAACGGCCTCGACCTGGACTGGCTCTTCGCCCACGCCGAGCAGCACCAGGACTACGTCGTGACCGTCCACGGACTCCTGGCCCGCATGCTGTCCCTGCCGGTGGTCACCGTGGCCGCGCTGCAAGGACACACCTTCGCGGCCGGGGCGATGCTGTCCCTGGCCCATGACTTCCGCGTGATGCGCGCCGACCGCGGCTACTGGTGCCTGCCCGAGGCCGACATCAACATCCCCTTCACTCCCGGCATGTCCGCTCTGATCCAGGCCCGGCTGACCCCGCAGACCGCGCACGAGGCCATGACCACCGCCCGCCGCTACGGCGGCCACGACGCGCTGGCCGCCGCCGTGGTCGACCACGCGGTCGACGAGGACGCCGTACGCCGGACGGCAGTGGAGATCGCAGGCGCACAGGCGAACAAAGCAGGCCCCACTCTCGGCACCATCAAGACCCGCATGTACGCCCCCGCACTGACCGCCCTGCGCGACAGGGACAACCCGCTCGGGTAAACAGCCACGGCCCGACAGCCGCGCCCCCCCTGCACCGACGTAGCCCGCTATACCGAAGGAGCCCGCGCCGACCTCACACGCACCCGTGACACGTCGCGATGACAGAAGTCACCGGCGGCTCGTCGAAACGAAGGTCCATCGCACCGGGATCACGCCGCAGCGCGAACTCGTCCGTCCTTATGGCGGCGGAGAGGCGTACGGAGGGATGGACGGGGGACCCGGCAGCCAGGCACATTGTGCCTCGGCATGCGCACGGGCTTCCGTTCGACGACCACAAGGAGGCGCGATGTCGACGCAGACCCATCGCCTCATCATCCACGAGCTCGCACGGTGCGAGGAGTGCGCCGTGCTGCGTGTGAGCGGTGAACTCGACCACAGCGTCGAGAAGTTCTTCCTGCGCACGCTCGGCGAGTCCGTGATGGCGGGTCATCGACATCTCGTTCTCGATGTGACGGCGCTCGTGTTCTGCGACTCCCGTGGCCTCAACTGCCTTCTCGGAGTGCGGTGGTTGCTGCGGCGCCGCGAGGGGCAGCTGCTCCTTGCGGGAGCCGGACGCCATCTCGTATCGCTCCTGACCGTGACCGGCAGCGTGGAGATGTTCCCCCGCTATCTCACCGTGGGCCAGGCCCTGCTGTCCCTGCCGCCGTCCCACCGCCCCGCGTGGCCGCCCCCGTTCTCCTCGCACCCGGACGGCGCGCCCAGCGACGCCCCGACCAGTGGTCCCTGATCTCCCCGGTTGTCGCGCGGTGTGACGCGTGATGCGGCAGGACCCTTGACGTGCCGGATGGGGCACCCGAAGAATGACCGCACTCTGACAACGTTGTCCAAGGAAGGTCGCGCCACGATGCCGCAGCAAATCCGGGGACTCACACGCCGCCAAGCCCTCCAGCTGCTCGGGGTCTCCGGCGCCGTCGCGGCCTTCCCGCTCACCCTCGGCTCGGGACAGGCCTCGGCCGCCGCGGAGCCGGACGCGATCGCGAGCACCTACTACCGGGTCCTGCTGACGCACACCCGCTGGGCCGAGACCCAGTGGGACCCCGCCCAAGGTCACTACAAGGCCAAGGACTTCGGGTTCGCCGTCGTGCTCGGCAACGCCGTCCTGCTGACCCGCGGCCACTACGACGCCGAGCGCGCCGGAGTCGACAAGGACACCCTGCGTACCCGCACGCTCGCCACCCTCAAGCACTTCGCGGCCTCCAACCGGCTGACGGGCGGCAAGGAATGGGGCCGGAAGCTGTTCTTCGACACCACCTTCCAGTCCTACTTCGTCCTGGCGGCACGCCTGCTCTGGGACGACCTCGACGAGACGACGCGGCACCACGTGGACACCATCGTCCGCGGCCAGGCGCAGTACACGGCGGAGTTGGGCACGGGCGACGATCCCGACTCCGGTGACTGGTCTCCCCACGGGCTCAGCGGTGGCTTCAAGGGCGACACCAAGCTCGAAGAGATGGGCATCTACGCCCAGTCGCTCGCCCCCGCCCTGGCCTGGGCGAGCGACGATCAGCGCCATGACACGTGGCGCACGGCCTTCGGCCGCTGGAGCCGCAACGAAGCGGGCCTGCCGGCCGCCGACCTCGCCAACCCGGCGAAGGTGGACGGCGTCGCCGTCAGCGCGAACACCGCGCAGAACCTGTACGACACCTTCATCGTCGAGAACCACGGCTCGTTCGGCCCGCACTACCAGGAGGAGCTCTGGCGCACCTCGGGCCGCAACGCCGCCCACTTCCTCGCCTCGGGACAGCCCCTGCCCGAGGTGCTCACCGCCCAGCCCAACGCCGTCCCGCTGTGGCGCACGCTGCTCGGAGTGATGAGCGATGCGGGCGAGCCCCTGATGCCGATGGTCGCCGACCGTGAGCACCTCTACGGCCGTGATGTCATCCCCCTCGCCTTCCTGGCGCAGGTCACGGGCGACCGTGCCGCCGCCGCCTGCGAGCGCGCCCTCGCCGAACGCCTGGAGGCCTATCAGACGTACCCGCCGGAGTACCGCATCGCCAAGTTCTCCGGCGAACCCAAGTACGAGCCGGAGGCGCGCGCCGAGGTGGCCATCAGCTACCTCCTGCACGAGTGGCGGGCCCGCTCCGGGAAGCCGCCCGTGCGGCCCCTCTCCCCCACCGAGCTCTTCGAGCAGGCGAGCGGCGTCAGGGACCACGGCACGGGCCCCGGCCTGGTCTCCCACCAGTCCCCCGGCGCCTGGGCGGGCACCGTCAGCAAGCCGGGCTTCGTGAAGTTCGCCTGGCAACCGGCGCACGACGACTGGCTGTTCGCGCTCAGCGGCACGACACCCATGTTCCTGCCGAGCACCCGGCCCGAGGTCACCGGACGGAAGGTGCTCACGTACACGCGGCTTCGGGACGGCTTCGACGGGAGCGCGAGCGTGCTGGCGCTGGAGGACGGGCATGCGGGGTTCACCACCCTGCCGTCGGGCGCCGTGGTCTACGCGACGTCCGGCACGGCGGCCGGGGAAGGTCACCTGGAGGTGCACAACCTGTCCATGCCCGGCGTCCCCGGCCTGGACGGCAGCCGCACCTACCGCACCGCCGAGGGCAGCACCACCGTCAAGGCAGGGTCGGGGGACCGACCCTCCGGCGGTCCGCGCACCGACGAACTCACCTTCCCGGCAAGCCAGTTCCGGCATCTGCGGATGCTGGGCGTGCGACCCGATCCGTCGTACGGCTATTCGCTGTACGCCTTCGAGATACGCGACGGCGCCGCGGGCGAGGACCTGGCACGCGCCGGCGGCGCGAAGGCATTCGCCTCGTCCTTCGACCCGGGCAAGGAGCCCTCGCTCGCGATCGACGGTGGCGGCACCAGCCGCTGGGCGGTGTCGCGTGCGGACCGCACCCGGGCGGACAGCTGGATCGCCGTCGACCTGGGCTCCGCACGGTCCGTCGACCGGGTGACGCTGCGCTGGGAGAACGCGGCGGGCCGCGCCTACCGGCTCCAGGGCTCGGCCGACGGGGAGCAGTGGACGGATCTGGTCGCCTGGCCGCAGCCCGACCTCACCAGCCGCGGCCGGTGGCTGGACGTCGACGGCCGTGCCGGTCTCGTCGTGCGGGTCGGCGCCCACCCGATCTCGGTGTACGGCGACACGGTCGTCCTCTCCGACGGTCCGGCCGAGAGCCTGCTGGTCGAAGGGCTGCCCGGTGCGACACCTCAGGAGTTGCGCGCCGCTGCCGCACGCAAGACACCCTCGGCGGACTCCGCGCACGTCAAGACGGCCCTCACGGAGGACTACCTGAGCCTGTTCAACCTGTCCCCGGACGCCGTCACCACGACGGTGACACTCCCCCGCGCCCGCTCCGGAGAAGCCCGTCTCTACGAGGGCGTCCAGACCCTCACCGAGTCCGCATCGGCCTATCGCCTCGAACTGCCCGCCGCATCGGCCCTGTTGGCACCGCCACGCTTCACACTGACCGCCAAGCACCTGCCCGCCGGGCTGCGCGCCGAGGTCGTCGACGGCGCCACCGTGCGGCTGAGCGGGCCGGCCTGCCGTGTCACCGTCTCGGCGCAGGGCAGGAGCGTGGGCGCCACGGTCCGCGCGGGCCGTACGACCACGGTCACGGTCCCCCGCGCCACGGCCTATCCCCGCACGGATCTGGCCCTGGGCCGCATCACCTTCCCGACCGCCCCGCTGCCGCCCGGCATGACGGACCCGCAGGCCGCGGTGGACGGCGACGAGGCAACCGCGTGGTCCGCGGGCCAGGACGACCGCATGGTCGTCGACCTCGGCGCGGAACTGCGCATCGGCGAGATCCGCACCCGGTGGCGCGGCGGCCACGCCCCGGCCGCACACCTGGAGTTCAGCCTCGACGGCCTTACGTACGACGGCTCGGCGCGGCTCTCGGCGCGCGGCAGCCTGCGCGCCGACCGCACGGCGCGCTATGTGGCGCTCCGCGTCACCGCCGCGTCCGGGGGCGCCCTGACCGCGCTGACGGTCACCTCATGACAACAGCGCCCGGGGACATGGCAGAAGCCGCCATGTCCCCGGGCGTAGTCAGGCAACTCCCCCCGTAACTCCCGTTACTTCGCGCGCGCCAGAGCGATCGCGCCCTGAAGCCGCTCCCCCGCCTCGTACATCATGTAGGGAACGCCGTTCTCCGTGCCGAAACTCGGCGAGGCGCTGCGCCCGTTGTCGGGGGCGCCGTTCGTCGAGTCGTGGAAGACACCGAGGTGATCGCGGCGCGAGAAGTCCTTGCCGACCTCGGTGATCAGTATGTTGCCGCCGCTGCCCTTGTCGGTGTTGTAGACGACATAGGCGCTGTTGCCGCGCGTGAGCAGGTGGGGCCCGCCCACGTTCTGCGCGCCCACGTCGGCATGCCGGATCAGCGGCTTCTGGTCGAAGGTCCAGTTGCGTCCGTCGGCCGACCAGCCCCAGCCGATGTCACGGTGGTTGGTGGTGTTGTTCAGCATGAAGAGCATCACGTAACGGGCGCCGCGCGAGGGCAGGTCGTGACGGAACACGCGGGCGTAGGACGTCTCGGTCGTGCCACTGGGCAGCATCGAGGCGGAGAGCACCACCTTGTCGTACGTGAAGTGGATGCCGTCCTTGGAGCGGGCCAGGCGCGTGGTGGTGTTCTCGCCGTGGAAGTACAGCCACATCTCCTTGGCGTCCTCGTTCCACAGCACGTGGGGCGAGGAGACATGGCTGACCTTGTAGTGCGGCTGCCAGTTGTTGGTGACCAGGGGGTTGGCGTCGTACTCGGTGAAGGGGCCGTCGATCGAGTCGCCGTAGGCCAGGCAGATGCCGCCGGGCGCGTCGTGCGGGGCGTAGTAGAGGTAGTAGCGGCCCAGCGCGTCGGCGACCCTGCCGACGGTGCCGCGCAGGCACGGGAAGATGATCTCGCCGGTGGGGTTGTAGGCGAGGTCCGAGGGCTTCAGGAC